>NZ_JBFTRY010000064.1:0-18570 GCF_056399745.1 Dyella sp. 01N36 | reverse complement strand
CCTGACCCACATCGACGCGTCGCCCAGCGGGGCGCTTTCTTTTCAGACGCAGCGCCCGGCCGAAAGGCCGGGCGTTGTCGTTTGTGGCCGGGAAACTGCCCCCCTGTGGGAGCGCACCCTGTGCGCGACTGAGGTCGCCCCAGTCGCGCACAGGGTGCGCTCCCACAGGGGACTGAGGCTTCGTCAAAGCGTGGCGGCCAACCTCGTACCCTGGTCAATGGCGCGCTTGGCATCCAGCTCGGCAGCCACATCGGCGCCGCCGATGACATGGGTGGTGACACCAGCGGCCATCAGGGCATCCGCCAGCGACCGATTCGGCTCCTGCCCGGCGCAGACGATCACGTTGTCCACCGGCAGCACCTGTGGCTGCCCATTCACCGTGATGTGCAGGCCCGCGTCGTCGAAACGCTCGTAGCTCACGCCGCCCAGCATGGTGACGCGCTTGGCCTTGAGCGTGGCGCGATGCACCCAGCCGGTGGTCTTGTTGAGGCGGGCGCCGGGGCATCCTTCGGAGCGCTGCAGCAGCCATAGCTGGCGGGCCGGCGCTTCGGGATGGGCCGGGGCGAGGCCGCCGCGGTTATCGAGCTGCATGTCCACGCCCCATTCGCGGGTCCAGCGCGCGACGTCGAGCGTGGCCGATGGCGCGTGTTCCACCAGAAATTCGGCCACGTCGAAGCCAATGCCGCCGGCGCCGATGATGGCGACACGTTGACCCACGGGCTTGTTGCGCGCGAGCACGTCGAGGTAGCTCAGCACGCGTGGGTCATCGCTGCCGGGAAACTGCACATGACGCGGCGTGATGCCGGTGGCGACCACCACTTCATCGTGGCCATCGGCGGCGAGCGTCGATGCATCGGCGACCTGTCCAAGTTTCACCGTGACACCAGCGTCATCCAGACGATGGCGGAAGTAACGCAGGGTCTCGTGGAATTCTTCTTTGCCGGGAATCCGTTTCGCATAGTTGAACTGGCCGCCGATCTCGCCCGCCTGGTCGATCAAGGTCACCGCGTGGCCGCGTTCGGCAAGCGTGCTGGCGCAGGCGAGGCCGGCCGGGCCTGCGCCGATCACGGCAATCTTCTTGCGCACGGTCGTCGGCTCGATACGCAACTCGGTTTCGTGGCAGGCGCGCGGATTGAGCAGGCAACTCGCACGCTGGTTCTTGAACACGTGATCGAGACACGCCTGGTTGCAGGCAATGCAAGTGTTGATGCGATCGCTGCGTCCCGCCTTCGCCTTGAGCGCCCACTCGGGGTCGGCGAGCAAGGGGCGCGCCATCGACACCATGTCTGCATCGCCGTCGGCGAGGACCCGTTCGGCCACTTCAGGCATGTTGATGCGGTTGGTGGTGATCAGCGGGATCGATACTTCGCCCTTGAGCTTCCTGGTGACCCAAGCAAAGCCCGCGCGCGGGACACTGGTGACGATGGTGGGAACGCGCGCCTCGTGCCAGCCGATACCGGTATTGATGATGCTGGCGCCGGCAGCTTCGATCGCCTTGGCGAGCGTGACGATCTCGCTCCAGTCCTGGCCGTTCTGCACCAGGTCCAGCATCGACAGGCGATAGATGATGATGAAGTCGCGACCCACTGCCTCGCGCGTGCGGCGCACGATTTCCACGGGAAAACGCATGCGTCTGGCGGCATCGCCACCCCAGCCATCGCCGCGCTGGTTGGCATGCGAGGCCAGGAACTGGTTGATCAAATAGCCTTCCGAACCCATCACCTCGATGCCGTCGTAACCGGCATCCTGGGCGAGTTTCGCGCAAGCCAYGAAATCACCGATAGTGCGCTCAACGCCGCGGCTGGAAAGCGCGCGCGGAGTGAACGGCGTGATCGGGGATTTGATCTTTGATGGCGCGAYCGAAAGCGGGTGATAGCCATAGCGCCCCGCATGCAGGATCTGCATGCACAGCTTGCCGCCTTCGCCGTGCACCGCCCGCGTCAGCTTGCGGTGGCGCGCGACATGCCACGGCATGCTCAGCCTGCCGCCGAACGGCTTCAGCCATCCCTGGATGCTGGGCGCAATGCCACCCGTCACCATCAGGCCGACGCCGCCCCGCGCACGCTCGGCGAAGTAGGCGGCGAGCTTGTCGTAGTCGCTGGATTTGTCCTCCAGCCCGGTATGCATCGAGCCCATCAGGATGCGATTGGGCAGGGTGGTGTGCCCGAGGTCGAGCGGGGAGAACAGGTGTGGGAAGTTCATGCGGACCGTCGACGAGGTTCAAACGATCGTATGAATGTGCCTGTGGTAGGCGTTTGAAAGCAAGGGCCGGCGATGTCCTCGTGACCCAGGCGGGGGCACGACATCGCGATCGCCTGCTCGCTGGGAGCCGACGGGGAGGGCGTACAACAAGGGTTCGGCCCCGATGCGGGGCGGGACTTAGCTCAGCAGTTCCTGCACAAACTCGATGTAGCGCTGCATTGCTTCCTCTTCGGAAACGCCGCGCAGATGGGCCCAGGCCTCGTATTTGGCGGTACCCACGAAGTCGAAGAAGCCCGGCGGGTCGCCATGGACATCGCCTTCGGAGCCTTGCTTGTACAAGGCATAGAGCTTGAGCAGGGTGTCGTTGTCCGGCCGCTGGCCAAGCCGCTGGATATCTTCGGCGGCCTGATCGAATTCGCGGCGCAGATCGGTCATGGTGTGAAGTTGCATAGGGTCTGACGGAAAGAGATGGCGAGTGGACATCCCGCGTTCCGTGCGAGGACCAACGCGATAGCATATGCGTTTTCTTTCGTCGCCGTCAGGAGCCCCCATGACTTCATCGCAGTCCGTCCCCGTACTTACCATCGACGGACCCTCGGGGTCGGGCAAGGGCACCATCAGTCGCATGGTCGCTGAGAAACTGGGCTGGCGCCTGCTGGACTCCGGCGCCCTGTACCGCGCGGTGGGCTATGCGGCGGGCATGGAGGGGCTGGACCTGTCCGACGCCGAGGCGGTGACCCGCTGCGCCCAGACCACCAAGATCCGCTTTGTGGCGACGACCGATGGCAGTGATACCCGGATCATGGTCAACGGGCACGATGCCACGGATGAATTGCGGACTGAAACGGCCGGCGGGGCGGCCTCGGCCATCGCCTCGATTCCTTCGGTACGTCAAGCACTTGTAGAGATGCAGCTGGGCTTTCGCAAGGCCCCGGGCCTGGTTGCCGACGGYCGCGACATGGGYACSGTGATCTTCCCCTCGGCGCCCTTCAAGGTGTTTCTGACCGCCAGTGCCGCCGAGCGGGCGAAAAGGCGCTATAAGCAGTTGAAGGAAAAGGGGCTGAGCGTTACACTTGGCACTCTTCAGCGCGAGATCGAGGCGCGCGACGAACGTGATGCGTCACGAACCGTCGCGCCGCTTAAGCCGGCCGCCGATGCGGTTTTCATCGATACCACCGGCATGGGCATCGACGTCGTCGTCGCGAAAGTATTGGCTGTCGTGCAGTCCTGACCAGGGCTGCCGGCGGCTTTTGGCGCCCCTGCCGCGGCAGGGGTCTTGGTCAACGGTGCCAACGGAGCGATCCGGCGACACCCATAACCGGTGGGCCGACTGTCTGTGCGCTATTCATTCCACGGCGCGCATAGGACTTAAGGCCTTTTCTCATTTCTGGAATCAACATGACTGAAAGTTTTGCCGAACTGTTTGAACAGAGCCAACAGGCTATCTCCAAGCTGAAGCCGGGCGCGATCGTCACGGGTATCGTTGTGGAAATCCGCAACGACGTCGTCGTGATCAACGCTGGCCTGAAGAGCGAAGGCATCGTCCCGATCGAGCAGTTCAAGGACGAGAGCGGAGAGCTGGAAGTGCAGGTAGGCGACGAGGTGAAGGTTGCCCTCGACGCCCTGGAAGACGGTTTCGGCGAGACCAAGCTCTCCCGTGAGAAGGCCAAGCGTTCCATGGTATGGGACGACCTTGAGCAGGCCTTCGACAAGGAAGAGACCATCACCGGCAAGATCTCCGGCAAGGTCAAGGGTGGTTTCACCGTCGACATCAAGGACGTCCGCGCATTCCTGCCGGGCTCGCTGGTCGACGTGCGTCCGGTCCGCGATCCGGTTTACCTGGAAGGCAAGGACCTCGAGTTCAAGATCATCAAGCTCGACCGCAAGCGCAACAACGTTGTGGTCAGCCGCCGCGCCGTCGTCGAGACCGAGTTCTCCGAAGAGCGCGAGAAGCTGCTTGAGCGCCTCACCGAGGGTGCAGTGGTCAAGGGTACGGTCAAGAACCTCACCGACTACGGCGCGTTCGTGGACCTGGGCGGTATCGACGGCCTGCTGCACATCACCGACATGGCGTGGAAGCGCGTGCGTCATCCGTCCGAAGTCGTCAACGTCGGCGACGAGCTGGACGTCCGCGTGCTGAAGTACGACCGCGAGCGCAACCGCGTGTCGCTGGGCCTGAAGCAGCTGGGCGACGACCCGTGGGTCGCCATCGCTCGCCGCTACCCGGTCGGCAGCCGCCTGTTCGGCAAGGTCTCCAACGTCACCGATTACGGTTGCTTCGTTGAGATCGAGCCGGGCGTGGAAGGCCTCGTSCACGTTTCCGAAATGGATTGGACCAACAAGAACGTCAACCCGGCCAAGGTCGTGCAGGTCGGTGACGAGACCGAGGTCATGGTCCTGGACGTGGATGAAGAGCGTCGCCGCATCTCGCTGGGTATCAAGCAGACCCGCTCGAACCCGTGGGAAGCCTTCGCAGCGATGCACAAGAAGAACGACAAGGTGTCCGGTCAGATCAAGTCGATCACCGACTTCGGCATCTTCATCGGTCTGGACGGCGGCATCGACGGCCTGGTTCACCTGTCCGACATCTCCTGGCAGGCGTCTGGCGAAGACCTCGTCCGCAACTTCAAGAAGGGCGACGAGATCGAAGCCGTGGTGCTGGCCGTTGATCCGGAGCGCGAGCGCATCTCCCTCGGCATCAAGCAGATGGAGCAGGATCCGTTCGGTCAGTTCATGGCTACCAATCCGCGCGGCACCATCGTCAACGGTACCGTCAAGGAAGTGGATGCCAAGGGCGCCGTGATCGACCTGGGCGAGGGCGTCGAGGGTTACCTTCGCGCCAACGACATCGCCAAGGAGCGCATCGACGATGCCACGCAGCATCTGAAGGTTGGCGACAAGGTCGAAGCCAAGTTCACCGGCATGGACCGTAAGGGCCGCCAGCTGCAGCTGTCGATCCGCGCCAAGGACGAAGAAGACGTTGCCGATGCCATGGCTGAGTACTCGTCCGCTTCCGGCGGCACGACCAAGCTTGGCGCGCTGCTCAAAGAGCAGCTCAACAAGGCTGACTAAGCAATAAGCAAAGCAGGAATGCGGGGCGGCGGTACGTCGCCCCGCGGTTACACGTCACGGACATTGGGGACCCATGACCAAATCCGAATTGATTGAGGCGCTGGCACGGCGTCAGACCCACCTTGCGTTCGCCGACGTGGAGTTGGCGGTCAAGAGCGTGATCGAACAGATGAGCCATGCCCTGTCCAATGGCGAGCGCATCGAAGTCCGAGGCTTCGGCAGCTTTGCGCTGCACTACCGCCCGCCGCGTATGGGACGCAATCCCAAGACCGGCGACGCCGTAGCCCTGCCGGGCAAGCATGTCCCGCATTTCAAGCCGGGCAAGGAATTGCGCGAGCGCGTCAACTTGAATCTGGATTGATCACCCGTTCGACGGGAATCACCACGATCTTTGGAAGGCAGGACGGCGATGAGCCGTTCCTGCCTTCTTTTTTTCAGCGGACGGAGCAGGAAAAAACGAACGGCGGCGCAATTCTGAAGGTCGGCCGAACAGCCGCCTGTGCCGCTCCACGGCAATCGGGTAAAGTCCCCATATGCGCCTGATCGTTACGCTGATTCTTCTCCTCTTCATTGCGGYCGGCATCGTCGTCGGCGCGCTCAATGCCGATCTGGTCGCCTATGACCTCGGCTTTGCCCGCCTGCAGCTGCCCAAAGGCGCCGCCCTGTTGCTGGCACTGGTGATCGGCTGGCTGCTGGGTGGACTCACCGCCTGGCTTGGCGTCAGTTCTCGCCATCGCCGCCTGCGCCGCAAGACGGCCGCGGCGGATGGCAAGGCGAAAACCTCTCCGGCTGGTGCATGAGCGCGCTTCTCTACGTCCTCGTCCTGCTCGTACCCGCAGCATTTGCCAGTGGCTGGTGGACCGCCCGCCGGGCCGGTGTGCGGCGCTCCGGCGCGCAGGTGAGCGAGCTTTCTTCCGATTACTTCCGCGGCCTCAACTACCTGCTCAACGAGGAGCAGGACAAGGCCATCGAGGTGTTCCTCAAGCTGGCCGAATACAACCGCGACACGGTGGAAACCCATCTTGCCCTGGGCAATCTGTTCCGCCGTCGTGGTGAAGTGGATCGTGCGATCCGCCTGCACCAGCATCTGGTCTCGCGGCCGGGTCTGTCCGATGCCATGAAGACCGTCGCCTTGCTGGAGCTGGGCGAGGACTATATGCGCGCCGGCCTGCTCGATCGCGCCGAAACCCTGTTCTCCGATCTGGTCRCGATGGATGCGCATGCGCCGTCCGCGCTGCGCCACCTGATTGCGATCTACCAGCACGAGCGCGACTGGCATAAGGCCATCGAGCATGCGCGTCGCCTGGAAGCGATGACGGGCGAAGACGAGGCGAACATGATCGCCCAGTTCTATTGCGAGCTGGCCGAGCAGTCGCGGCAGCATGGCGCCCGTCAGGAAGCGCGCGAATATCTGCGCCAGGCGTTTGCCTGCCAGGCCGATTGCGTGCGTGCCTTTATGCTGACCGGACGTCTATACGCCGAAGAAGGTCAGCACGCGGAAGCGGCCAAGGCCTATGAGCATGCCGTCGAGGCGGACATCGCCTTCGTGCCGGAAATCCTGCCGCCGCTGCTCAACAGCTATGCACGCTCGCAGCAGATGGAGCATGCCGAGCACTTCATGCGCGACATTTTGGAGCGTTATCACGGCATCTCGCCGGTGCTGGCGCTGACGCGCCTGTATCAGCAGCGCGATGGCGAACGCACCGCGGTTGAATTCCTCACCTCGCAGTTGCGCCAGCGCCCCTCGGTGCGCGGACTGATGGCGTTGATCGACGCCACCATGGACAAGATGGAAGGCGAGGCGCGCGAGAACTTCCTGATCCTGCGCGACCTCACCAAGAAGCTGCTCGAGGGCCAGGCGATGTACCGCTGCAGCCGTTGCGGCTTCGGCGCCAAGGCGCACCACTGGCAGTGCCCCAGCTGCAAGAACTGGAGCACGATCCRCCCGATCCACGGCGTGGCCAACGAATGAGGCGCGGATGACTCCCGCTACGCTGGCGTTAGGGATGGTGCTGGCCGCGTTGGTGATTGCGATGGTGGTCGTCCGCGGCGCCATCGCCTACGCGCATCGCCGCGGCATGATGGACATGCCCGGGCAACGTCGTTCCCATACGATCCCCACGCCTCGCGGCGGCGGCATCGGCATCGTCGTGGCGGTGCTGCTGACCATGCCGCTGAGCCTCATCATGCTGCCAGAGGCGCTGCCGGCGGTCGTGGTGGCAGCGTTCGCCGTGGCCACGCTGCTGGTCGCTGCGGTGGGTTGGTGGGACGACCACCGCTCGCTGCCGATCCTGCCGCGMTTTGCCATCCAGCTGTTGGCGGCTGGCTTGTTGGCGATGGCGCTCGCGATCACCGGGATGTCCTGGTGGTGGGTGCCGGTGCTGGTTCTCGCCGGCGGCTGGAGCATCAACCTGCACAACTTCATGGACGGCATCGACGGCCTGCTGGCCCAGCAGGTGATCTTCGTCGGGGTGGGATTGGCCGTGTTGGCCTCTGCAGCCGCCCAACTGGCCTTGGCGACGGCCTGCGCCTGCCTGGCCGGGGCGGCCCTGGGTTTTTGGGTCTTCAACCGGCCCCGGGCCCGCATTTTCATGGGAGATGTGGGCAGCGGCACCATGGGATTGCTGATTTTCGCCCTGACCGCAACGCTCTGGCGGGTCGATTGGCACTTACTGTGGCCTGCTTTGATCCTCAGTTCATCTTTTGTAGCGGACGCTAGCCTTACTCTGTTGGCTCGTATGGTCAGTGGCCGCCGTTGGTACACTGCACATCGTGAACACCTGTACCAGTGGATGGTACGCAGTGGTTTCACGCATGCCACGGGGGGGGCGTGCTATCTGGCCTGGAACGTGTTGGTGGCAGCGCCTTTGGCGCTCCTCGCATGGGCCAGTCCAGCGTGGTCGGTGCCGGTCTCCATCGGTACCTACCTGATAGCGACCGCCGTCTGGATATTCATGAAGCGCCGTAGTCTGCGGCGTGTTTTGGACAAGGGTCGACATGTCGCTACGTAATTGGGTCGGTGTCATTCATCCGCGTACGGCCGTGGTCCTCCACGACCTGCTGATGGCTGCGCTGGCATGGTGGATCGCCAAGGCCCTGCGCTACGCCATGATCGACAACGCGGCGATCAGCTTCCACGCGCTGGAGTTTCCGCTGGTCCTGCTGGTGCAGGGCGCGGTCCTGAGCTGGACCGGCCTGTACAAGGGCGTGTGGCGCTTTGCCAGCCTGCCGGACCTGTGGAACATCCTGCGTGCGGCGATCATCGGCGCGCTCGCCATCGCGGCCGTGCTCATCCTCTACAACCGCCTTGCCGACGTGCCGCGCTCGGTGCTGCTGGTATACCCCGTGGTGCTGTCGGTTCTGCTTGGTACACCGCGCCTGGCGTATCGCTTCTGGAAGGACAGCCGGGTCGACCTGTTCCAGGCCAAGCCGGCCCAGCGCGTGCTTATCGTGGGTGCCGATCGCGCCGGCGAGGCGCTCTCGCGCGATCTGCATCGCGACAACGGTTTCACCGTGGTGGGTTTCGTCGACGACAAGGAAAGCCTGCGCGGCGCCAGCATCAATGGTCGCCCGGTGCTCGGTCGCATCGACCAGATTCCCGAGCTGGCACGCGAAGTGGCTGCACAGATGCTGCTCATCGCCATGCCTGGCGCCACCACCCAGGAAATGCGCCGGGTGGTGGAGCTGTGCGATCTCAGTGGCCTGCCATATCGCACCGTGCCCAAGCTGGAAGACGTGGTTTCCGGTCGCGCGCACTTCAACGAGATCAAGGAAGTCGCCATCGAGGATCTGCTCGGCCGCGACACCGTGGAGCTCGATTGGACGGCCATCCGCGTCACGCTTACCGGTCGCCGCGTGCTGGTGACGGGCGGCGGCGGTTCGATCGGTTCGGAGCTCTGCCGCCAGGTCGCGCGCCTGGGAGCCCAGGCCTTGTGCGTGGTCGACAACTGCGAATTCAATCTCTACCGGATTTCGCAGGAGTTGCGCGCCGAGTATCCGGAACTGATCTTTGAAGGCGTCCTCGCCGATTGCGGCGATGTCGCCGCGATGCGCAAGCTGTTCGGCGAATACAAGCCGCAGGTCGTATTCCACGCCGCGGCCTACAAGCATGTGCCGATGTTGCAGGGCCAGCTGCGCGCCGCGTTCCGCAACAACGTGCTGGCCACGCGCAACGTGGCCGACCTTGCGGACCGCCACCAGGTGGAAGCCTTCGTGCTGATTTCCACCGACAAGGCGGTCAACCCGACCAGCGTGATGGGCGCCTGCAAGCGTCTGGCGGAAATCTGGTGCCAGAATCTCAACGAGCATTCCAATACGCACTTCATCACCGTACGTTTCGGCAACGTGCTCGATTCGGCCGGTTCGGTGGTTCCGCTGTTCCGCGAGCAGATCCGCAACGGCGGTCCGCTCACCATCACGCATCCGGAAATCTCCCGCTACTTCATGACCATCCCCGAGGCCTGCCAGCTGATCCTGCAGGCAGCCAGCATCGGCAAGGGCGGCGAGATCTTTGCGCTGGACATGGGGGAGCCGATCAAGATCCGCGATCTGGCCGAGCAGATGATCCGCCTGGCCGGCCGCAAGCCGGGCACGGAAATTCCCATCGTCTACACCGGTCTGCGTTCCGGTGAAAAGCTGTTCGAGGAGCTGTTCCACCCGCTCGAGAATTACATCGAGACGACGCACGTGAAGATCTTTCTTGCGCAATACCGTCCGGTGAAATGGGATTTGCTCAACACGCAGATGGCCAAGGCAGCGGACGCTGTGGTGGCTTACGACGAGGATACGCTGCGTCAATGCGTCTCCAATCTGCTGCCGTCGTTCCGCTGGAGCGATTCGGTGCAGATGGATAACGTGGTGACGCTGCGTCGTAATGAATCAGGAGAGAAGTGAGTGAGTAAGCCGTTGCGCAAGGTCGTGTTTCCTGTCGCCGGTCTCGGCACCCGTTTTCTTCCCGCGACCAAGGTGGTTGCCAAGGAAATGCTGCCGGTGCTGGATCGTCCGTTGATCCAGTACGCCGTCGATGAAGCGGTGGACGCTGGCGCGGACACGCTGATTTTCGTCACCAACCGCTACAAGCACGCCATCGCGGACTATTTCGACAAGGCCTACGAGCTGGAAGCGAAGCTGCAGGAAAAGGGCAAGGACGAATTGCTCGCACTGGTGCAGGGCACCTTGCCCAGGCACGTGCGCGCCATCTTCGTGACCCAGCCCGAAGCGCTCGGCCTGGGCCATGCGGTGCTGTGCGCCAAGCCGGTGGTGGGTGATGAGCCGTTTGGCGTGGTGCTGCCGGACGACCTGATCTGGAACAAGGGCAAGGGCGCACTGCGCCAGATGGCCGAGCTCGCCCAGTCGGCCAACGCCGGCGTGATCGCCGTGGAAGAAGTGCCGCACAGCGACACCGACAAGTACGGCATCGTCGATGCCACGCCGGTGGACGAGCGCAGCGCCAAGATTCGCCACATGGTGGAAAAGCCCAAGCCGGCCGACGCGCCGTCGAACCTGGCCGTGGTCGGCCGCTACGTGCTGCCGGGTCGCATTTTCCAGTTGCTCGAGCAGACCACGCCCGGCGCCGGTGGCGAAATCCAGCTGACCGACGCCATCGATGCCTTGCTCAAGGAGCAGGGCGATGTGCTGGCGTACCGCTTCGAAGGCACGCGCTTCGATTGCGGCAACAAGGCCGGCCTGGTCCGCGCCACCATGCACATGGCCTTGCAGGATCCCAAGCTTGCGCCGGTCGTGCGCGAGATCATGGCCACGCTCTGATCTTTGCCGGAGGTACCGGCCCCGGCCGGTACCTCATCTGGCCTTGCGCAACGCGGGCCGGGAACAGTCTCAAAGGGCGGGCAGCGCCGATGCGTCGCTGACGCAACCATGCCAGAATCCTTGCCGCGCTTTGCCATCTTTGGCGCGCAAGCTGTTCGTGGGGTAAGCCGGTGATGTTGAGTCCGCTTCGCAAGAGGCGGGCGTTTTGGCGCACCTGAGCTGCACCGAGACCGGCTTGCCCGAGGAATGTTCTGATCGATTGCGCGCGTCAAATCGATCACAGTGTCCCCAGTCGTGTTCATCGGATGAAGAACGGGAAGGCATCATGGATCTGCTGCGATTTCTGCTGTTGTTGCCCTTGCGCCTGTTGCGCGGGCTACTGACGGGCCTGGGCCTGATACTGCGTCCGCTGTTCGGACAGGTCAGCTGGTCGGCGCCCACCTGGGTGCCCGCGACCGGCGGCTGGATTCGCCGTCGCCCGGTGCATGCCGCCGGCGCACTGCTCGCGGCCCTCGTACTCACCGCCGCGGGGTGGTTCGGCTGGCAGTGGTACAAGAATCGTCCCCAGCCGGTTGAGCCAACGCGCATCACGCTGAGCGCATCGGCGCCTTCCATCACGGACTATACGAAGCAACCGATCGTCATCAGTCCGCTGATGGTGACGTTCTCCGGGTCAGCTGCGCCCATCGAGCAGGTGGGCAAGCCGGTGACCGCCGGTATTGCCATGCAACCGGCAGTAAAGGGGCAGTGGACGTGGGTCGACGATCGCACCTTGCGCTTTGTACCCGCCGAGGATTGGCCGATCGGCAAGCACTACGAAGTGCGCTTCGATGTCGCCAAGGCGTTCGCCCGCCAGGTGCTGATGGCTGACGACCACTTCGAGTTCGACACGCCGGCATTCGAGGCCAAGGTGGAGCGGGGCGAGTTCTATCAGGATCCGCAGGACGCCACCGCTAAGAAGACCATCCAGCCGGTGACGTTCAATTACCCGGTCGACACCGCCGATTTCGAGAAGCGCATCGAAGTGGGCCTGATGCAGCGCGGGTCCCGCGACGCGCCGCTGAAGTACACGGTCACCTACGACCAGTACAAGCTGCATGCCTGGATCCACTCGCAGCCGCTGTCCTTGCCGCGCGACGAAAGCGCCGTGGCCTACACCATCGCCAAGGGAGTGCGCAGCGCGCGTGGCGGCGACGCCACCGCTGCCGAGCTGAAGACGCAGGTGCGCGTGCCTGGCCTTTACAGCCTTACCATCGATGGCATCGAGCCGACGCTGGTCGACAACGAAAAGTACGAACCCGAACAGGTGTTGCTGGTCAATGTCGGCGGCGCCGTTCGCGACACCGACCTGGCCGGTCTGATCAAGGCGTGGGTGCTGCCGCCGCGCAAGGCCGCAGAGCAGCAGGATGACGATGCGCCGCCGTATCCGTGGAGTGAAGGGGAAGTGGGCGAGGCGCAGCTGCGCCAGAGCCAGCCGCTGAAGCTTGAGATGGTGCCCACCGAGAATGACTACGACGCCGTGCAGAGCTTCAAGTTCCACGCGTCGCCCGGGCAGCGTGTGTATGTGCGGGTGGACAAAGGGCTGAAGACCTTTGGTGGCTACATCCTGGGCAAGCCCTATGGCAGCGTCGTCACGGTACCCAACTATCCCAAGCTGCTGCGCTTCATGGCGGACGGTTCGCTGTTGTCCATGTCGGGCAGCAAGCGTGTCTCGGTCGTGTCGCGCAATCTTCCCGGCATGCGCGTGGAGATTGGTCGCGTGCTGCCGGATCAGCTGCAACATCTGGTGAGCCTCAACCAGGGTTCGTACGCGCATCCGGAACTGAGCTACGCCTTCAGCGAAGACCATATCGTCGAGCGCTTTGAACAGAAGCGCAGCTTCCCCAAGGACGATCCGGCCAAGGCCCATTACGAGGGCGTCGACCTTGGCCAATACCTGAAGGAAGGCAAGCACGGCGTCTTCCTGTTGCACCTGTCCAGCTACGACGCCGTGGCGGAAAAAAAGCAGGAAGACGCTCGCAAGGCTGCGCAGAACGAACCGCAGGCAGCGCCCACCAACGATGCGTCAGGCGACGAATCGGGAGATGGCGAAGCTGACCAGGGCGAGATGTCGAACGATGACGATGGCAGCGTGCCTGCGGCTGACACGCGCATGATCGTGGTCACTGACCTGGGCATGCTGGTAAAGCGTTCGCTGGATGGCAGCCAGGATGTGTTCGTGCAATCGATCCGCTCCGGCCAGCCGGTCGGCGGTGCCTCGGTATCCGTGCTGGCGGTGAACGGGCAGACGCTGTTCAGCGATACCACCTCGGCGGATGGCGTCGTGCATTTCCCAAGCTTCAAGGGGCTGGAGCGCGAAAAGCAGCCGACGCTGTATGTGGTGAAAAAGGGCGACGACTTGTCGTTCCTGCCCATTGGCGGCAGCAGCAGCTATGACCGCAAACTCGACTTCTCGCGTTTCGACGTGGGCGGCGAGCGCAATGCGCAGAACGAAGGCCAGCTGTCGGCCTACCTGTTCTCCGATCGCGGCATCTATCGACCGGGCGATACCTTCCATGTGGGACTGATCGTGCGCGCTGCCAGCTGGACGCGCAGCGTGGCGGGCGTGCCGCTGCAGGCGGAGATCGTCGATCCGCGCGGCATGACGGTGAAGCAGTTGCCAATGTCGATGGACGCCACCGGTTTTGGCGAACTCGACTACGCGCCCGCCGAAACCGCGCCGACCGGCACCTGGACGGTGAACCTCTACATCGTCAAGGACGGCAAGGCGGCTGCGCAGATCGGCAGCACCACCGTGCAGGTGAAGGAATTCCTGCCCGATCGCATGAAGGTCGAAGCCAAGCTCGCCGGGCAAGTGACCGAGGGCTGGGTCAAGCCGGACCAGATCAAGGGCGTGGTCGATGTGATGAACCTGTTCGGCACGCCGGCAGCGAACCGTCGCGTGGAAGCGTCGGTGACGCTGCGTCCGGCATGGCCCGCGTTCCGCAGCTGGCCCGACTATCACTTCTACGATGTGCGCCGCGCCAAAGAGGGCTACGAGGACAAGCTGCAGGACGGCAAGACCGACGACAAGGGCCATGCCGAGTTCGATCTGGACCTGAAGAAATACGCCGACGCCACGTATCAGCTGTACTTCCTTGTCAAGGCGTACGAGCCCGAGGGCGGTCGCAGCGTGGCCGCGGCAGCGCAGACGCTGGTGTCGAGCAACGACTGGGTAGTGGGTTACAAATCCGTCGACAACCTCGATTACATCAACCGCGATGCGTCGCGCAGCGTGCATCTGGTGGCGATCGACCACACGGCCAAGTCGATGGCGCTCAAAGAGCTCAAGGCGCGCCTGATCGAACGTCGCTATATTTCGGTGCTGACCAAGCAGGACTCGGGCGTCTTCAAATACCAGTCCAAGCTCAAGGAAGTACCGCTCAACGAGCAGCCGCTGTCGATTCCGGCCAATGGCATGGATTACGCGCTGCCGACCGACAAGCCGGGCAACTACGCGCTGGTGATCGTGCGCAGCAGCGATGGCGTGGAAGTCAATCGCGTCGAGTACTCCGTGGCGGGTGCGGCCAACGTGTCGCGTTCGCTGGATCGCAACGCGGAGCTGCAGCTCAATCTGAGCAAGCAGGATTACGCGCCCGGCGAATCGATGGATATCGCCATACGAGCGCCCTATGCGGGGAGTGGCCTGATCACCATCGAGCGCGACAAGGTCTATGCGCACGCATGGTTCCACGCCGATACCAGCAGCTCTGTGCAGCACATTACGGTGCCGGCGGACTTCGAAGGCAACGGTTACATCAACGTGCAGTACATCCGCGATCCCTCGTCGGATGAGATCTTCATGAGTCCGCTCAGCTATGGCGTGGTGCCGTTCTCGGTCAACCTGGACGCGCGTCGCAATGCCATCAAGGTGGATGCGCCGGCGCTGGTGAAGCCGGGCGAGACCGTTACGTTCAAGCTGAGCGCCCCGCAGCCGACCCGCGCCGTGGTGTTCGCGGTGGACGAGGGCATTCTGCAGGTGGCGCGCTACAAGCTGGGCGATCCACTGAAGTTCTTCTTCCGCAAGCGCATGCTCGAAGTGGGTACCTCGCAGATCCTCGACCTGATCCTGCCCGACTTCGAGAAGCTGATGGCGATGGCCGCACCCGGCGGCGACGCCGACGGCGCGATCGGTCGCCAGCTCAATCCGTTCAAGCGCAAGCGCGACAAGCCGGTGGCGTATTGGTCCGGCATCGTCGAGGTGAATGGCGAGAAGGATCTGACCTATCAGGTGCCCGACTACTTCAACGGCAAGCTGCGCGTGATGGCGGTGGCGGTGTCGTCCGATCGCATCGGCACCTACGAGGGAGGCACCACGGTACGCGGCGACTTCGTGCTCTCGCCCAATGTGCCCACGACGCTGGCGCCGGGTGACGAAGTCGAAGTCAGCGTGGGTGTTGCCAATAACCTCACCGGACTTGGCGGCAAGCAAGTGCCCGTGGCGGTGACCTTGAAGACAGGGCCGCAGCTGCAGGTGGTCGGCGCGCCGAACCAGAGCTTGAATCTGGGCGAGATGCGCGAGGGCGTGGTCACGTTCCGCGTCAAGGCGACCGACAAGCTCGGCTCCGGCAACCTGAGTTTCACCGCGGGCTATGGCGACAAGTCGGCCCACCAGAGCGTAGACGTTTCCGTGCGCCCGGCGTCGGCTTATCGCACCCAGGTGGATGTGGGCCGCGTGGATGCGGGTACCAAGCAGGATCAGCCGGATCTACGCCGCCTGTTCACCGAATATGCGTCGCGTGATGCGGCCATTTCCAATATCCCGGTGGTGTTGTCCAGCGGCCTGACCACGTATCTGGTCAATTTCCAGCACTACTGCAGCGAGCAGATCGTCAGTTCCGCCATGCCCAGGCTGGTGCTGTCGAAGTGGCCGCAGGTGAAGGTGTTTGCGGATGCCTTGCAGCCGGCGATGAGCGGCAAGAAGCTCAGCAACGAGGAAGCCTTGACCCAGTTCCTGGACGTGCTGCACTCGCGCCAGAACGGGCAGGGCGGCTTCGGCCTGTGGTCGGCGACGCCGGACTCCAATCCGTTCGTGTCGACCTATGCCATGCACTTCATGCTGGAAGCACGCGATCGTGGGGTGGAGATTCCCCGCGACATGTTCGATGCCGGCAACAAGTACTTGCATCAGCTGGCCAGCGACGACACGCTCGATGGGCTGGATCTGCTGCGCCAGCGCGCGTATGCCGTGTACTTGCTGACCCGCCAGGGCAACGTCACCACCAACGACCTGGCTGCCGTGCAGAAGCGTCTGCAGGATGCGTATCCGGATCAATGGAAAAGCGATCTCGCCGCTGCCTGGCTGGCGTCCTCCTACCAGTTGCTCAAGCAGGACAAGCAGGCTGCGCAGCTGATCGCCGGCCCGCAGAAACTGCTCGAGCGCAGTGCGGCCGACAAGGACTATCGCTACGGCTATTACTACGACTCGTTGATCCGCGACGCGAGCACCTTGTACCTGCTCAGCAAACACTTCCCCGAGCGCACCCGGGCACTGTCGCCCCGTGTGATGGAGAACATCACCGAGCCGCTGGAACGCGGCTGGAACAACACGCTGTCCTCGTCGATGGTGCTGCTGGCGCTCGATAGCTACGCCTCGCAGAACACCACGCAGCTGGACAAACTGCGCATCGATCAGGTGCACGCCGACGGCGCGGTCAAGGCCATCGCCGCGCTGCAGGGCAATCTGCTGCAAGCGGGCAGTTGGGATGCGGACGCCAAGCGCCTGCGCTTCACCAACGACAGCACGCTGCCGGCGTGGCGTGTGGTGAGCCAGGGCGGCTTCGATCGCGATCAGCCGTCCAAGGCGATCAAGGACGGGCTGGAAATCACCCGCGATTACACCGCCGTCAACGGCAAGGCGATCGACAAGGTCACCATCGGTCAGGAGATCGATGTGCACGTGAAAATCCGCGCCACCGACGATCGTGGCATCGACAACGTGGCCATCGTCGACTTGCTGCCCGGCGGTTTCGAGCCGGTGATCCAGCCGCCGCCGGCGGTGACGGATCAGCAGCAGGACGGCAGCGAGCAAAACGACGCCGGTGGCGATAGCGAGGTCAAGGCCAGCGCCTGGCGTTCGCCGATCGGCGTAGGCAACACCAGCTGGGCGCTGCAGTACGCCGACGTGCGCGAGGATCGAGTGGTGCTCTACGGCACGGCCACGCCGGAGGTGGGCGAGTTCGTCTACCGCATCAAGGCCACCAATGCCGGCAAGTTCATCGTGCCGCCGGCTTATGGCGAGGCGCTGTACGACCGTCGCGTGCAGGCGCGCACGGCTGGCGGCGTCACCCTGGAGGTTGTCCGTCAGCCTTGAGGAAAGCGGAGCGCCCATGCCAGCGCATGGGTGCTCCCACGGACACGCCGCATGACCACGCCGCCGCTCATCGCCCGTAGTCGCCGCGCTCTGCTTCGCTGGATCGTGCGCTGGCAGAATGCCTTGGTCGGCGTCGCGCTGCTGGCGGCATTGCTGGTGGGAGTGCGCGCGTGGCCGCACCGTCCCCTGAGTGCCTGGCTGCCGTCGTCGACCGCGGTGTACGACGCGCGAGGCCGATTGCTGCGCCTCACGCTGGCCAGCGATCAGCGTTATCGCCTGTGGGTCCCGCTCAAGGACGTATCCCCCGCATTGGTTGACGGCGTGCTGCTGCACGAGGACCGCTGGTATCGCTGGCACCCCGGCTTCAATCCCTATGGCTTGATGCGTGGTGCCTGGGTGACCTATGTGAGCCACGGCAATCGGCAGGGCGGATCCACTGTCACCATGCAGCTGGCACGCTTGCTCTGGCGGCTCAATACGCGCTCACCCGCAGGCAAACTGCAGCAGGTCGCGCGTGCGCTACAGCTGGAACTGTTTTATTCCAAGGATCAGATTCTCGAGGCCTATCTCAACGCTGCACCTTATGGGCGCAATGTCGAAGGCGTGGGTGCGGCGAGCCTGGCCTACTTCGACAAGCCCGCCGATGCGCTGAGCCTTCCCGAGGCGTTGACGCTGGCAGTGATTCCGCAGGATCCAAGCCGACGTTTGCAGGCCGGTGCCGATGCGCCGGACCTTATCAGTCAACGGCTCAGTACCTCGCGCAATCGCCTCTACGCCAAGTGGAAAGCGCTGCATCCCAGGGATGCGAGTCTGCAGCCGCTGTTCGCGTTGCCGCTGCGCCTTCGTCCGCTCTCCAAGCTGCCGTTCGAAGCGCCGCATGCCGTGGATCAGGTACTGGCCGAGCGCAGGGTGCTGTCCAGCGATACGGACAGTCGCGTCACCACCACCCTCGATCTCGATCTCCAGCACGTGCTGGAGCGGCAGGTGGATCACTACGTCGAGCGCAACAGCGGTCGCGGCATTCGCAATGTGGCAGCCATCCTGGTGGACACGCGCGACATGGGCGTGAAGGCAATGGTCGGTTCAGCCGACTACGCCAATGCGGATATCCAGGGGCAAGTGAACGGCACGCTGGCCAAGCGTTCGCCGGGTTCAACGCTGAAGCCCTTCATCTATGC
>NZ_JBFTRY010000063.1:0-18688 GCF_056399745.1 Dyella sp. 01N36 | reverse complement strand
CCCGTATGACGCGGCGGGCGGGTGGAGGAAAGCCCGAAGGGTGGCCGCAGGGATGCGGCCAGTTTTTCGACAGGACAGGGATGTCCTGTCGAAAAACCCCGGAGCCCGACCGCGCACCTGGAGGGCCAAAGGCCCGGAAGGCGCGTCATCCGGGGGGCCCTTCTCTTTGGTTACTTTCTCTTGGGCAAGCAAGAGAAAGTGACCCGGCCTCCGGCAGGAGGACGGAAGCCCGCGGCAGGCGAACAAGCTAGCGAACACGCGACAACCAAATACCGAGGCTCTTGATCCGGGCGACTTAAGAACGACGAATAGAAACGTCCCCGCGAGCACCCGCCCCTCACCCCAGCCCTCTCCCCGGAGGGGAGAGGGAGCAGAGCGGCCCGCCTGGTCATCGCCTCGCCCACAAAAAAGCCCGCCTTTCGGCGGGCTTCTTCATCCAATCAGTGACACCGCTTACGCGTTCGCCACCGAATAACTCTTCAGGCGACCAGCAAACTCCTGCAGCGCGCGGATACCGCTCTGCTCAGCCTCGGCGATCCACTGCTGCAGACCCTTCAGCGCCTGATCGGCACCACGCTGCTCCATCAGAGCGGCAAGGCGATTGCGGAAATCACAAACGGTGCTGAGCGTCGGGCGCTTGGCCAGCACCGCCTGCATGCGATCACGGCCTTCGCTGTCCAGCCAGCGGCCACCATCGGCCAGCGCGCGACGCATGCGGCGCGGCACCGACTTGATGCTGTCGCCGGCGTGCTGCGCTTCGTCGCGCATGGTCGGGATGATCACGTTGCGGTAGTAGTCGGTCATCGCGGCGAAGCGATGGGTCAGCACGCCCTTGAGCGTCTCGGCATCCGGCAGGTGCACGTTCGGGCGGACGTCCAGCGTCGGCGCCACGCGCAGCACCTTGGCCAGGCCCACGGCGCGCAGGGCGCAGATGGCGGCCCAGCCGATGTCGAACTCCCACTTGCGCAGGGCGAACTTCGCCGAGCTCGGGAAGGCGTGGTGGTTGTTGTGCAGCTCTTCGCCACCGATCCAGAAACCCCAGGGAATGAGGTTGGTCGCGGTGTCGGCGCTTTCGAAATTGCGGTAGCCCCACCAGTGGCCGATGCCGTTGACGAAGCCGGCGGCCCAGAACGGGATCCAGATCATCTGCACGGCCCACAGGGCAGCACCGATCACGCCGAACAGGGCGAAGCTGATGAACAGCATCAGGGTCGGGCCCCAGTACGGATGCGCGCCGTAGAGATTGCGCTCGATCCAGTCGTCCGGGGTGCCGCGGCCGTACTTCTCGAGGTCTTCCTTCACTTCGCTGGCGTCGCGGTACAGCGACACGCCATCCCAGAAGACCTTCTTGATGCCGTAGATCTGCGGGCTATGCGGATCTTCCTCGGTCTCGACCTTGGCGTGGTGCTTGCGGTGCACCGCCACCCACTCCTTGGTGACCATGCCCGTGGTGAGCCAGCCCCAGAAGCGGAAGAAGTGCGAAATAGACCAATGCAGGTCCACGCCGCGATGGGTCTGGCAGCGATGCAGGTACAGCGTCACCGTGAAAATGGTGAGCTGCGTCATGACCAGCATGTAGACCAGCATGGTCAGCCAACTGGCGTGCGTCAGGCCGTTGGACAAGAAATTGAGTACTGCATCTAGCATGGGAAACACCCAGGTGTATGAAAAGTCAGTCTAAACGAGGGGTTTCCGTACCCGCCAGCATGGACCAGCAAAATATTGTCGCACCCATTTGCGGCAACAAAGTTAATGTGCTGTATCGCCCATCGGCGCCCTCTCCCGGTTGTATGAATTTGGGGCCGCACTGACAATCATGCAATGACCGCGCCTACCGCTGTATTGCAACTGGATCACATAACCCGACACCGCGCGGGACGCGCCGCCGTCGCCGATCTCAGCCTGACCCTGGATGCGGGACAGGTGCTGGGTTTGCTCGGGGTCAACGGCGCCGGCAAGAGCACCACCCTGGCCATGATCGCCGGTGCGCTGACGCCTGACAGCGGCGCCATCAAACTGAACGGGAAGGACTTTCTGGAGCATCCGGAGCTGGCCCAGCGCGGCATCGGCTGGCTGCCTGAACGTGCCCCGCTGTGGCCGGAACTGACCGTGCTGGAACATCTGGACGCGCATGGCCGCCTTCGCGGTCTGGCCGGCGCGGCGCTGGCCAAGGCGCGCCAGCGCATCGTCGAACGCCTGGAACTTGGCGCGCTCTCGCGTCGGCTGGCTGGCGTGTTGTCGCAGGGCCAGCGTCAGCGCCTCGGACTCGCCTGCGCGCTGCTGCACGAGCCCTCGCTGCTGGTGCTGGACGAACCCGCCAATGCCCTCGATCCGGTGCAGGTCGCTGCGCTGCGCACCGTGATCCGCGAACAGGCCGCGGCCGGCACCGCCGTCATTCTTTCCACGCATCTGCTGGCCGAAGTCACCGCGGCCTGCGATCGCGTGGCGATCCTGCACGAGGGGCAGCTGCGCTACGACGGCCCCATCACCGACGACGACCACAAGATGCTTGAGCAGACCTTCTTCGATATCGCCCTGCGCGGCGGCGACGGCAACGACAAGGCACGGGCCGCATGAGGGTGCTCGCCGTGACGCGGCTGGAGCTGCGCCGCCTGATCGTTCGCCCGCTCGCCTGGGTGCTTGCCGCGTTGACGCTGGCGCAACTGGCCTGGCGCTTCACTTTGTTGCTCGGCGGCTTTCTGGCCGGGCAGATCAAGCTCGCCGCTTTGCCGGGCGGCCCCGGTTATACCGATCTGGTTGGCGTGCCGATGCTGAGCAGCATCCTCACCGGCGGCATCCTGCCGTTTGGCGTGGTGGAGCTGGCGCTGGTGATCGTGCCGCTGCTCACCATGTCCTCGCTCGCTGGCGAACGCAGCAACGGCACGTTGCCGTTGTGGTTCGCCGCCGGCCTGCCAGCTTCGCGCATCGTGCTGGGCAAATACCTGGCGCTGATGTTGTGGCTGGTGCTGTGGCTCGCGCTAGCCCTGGCGATGCCGCTGAGCCTTTCGCACGGTGTCACCCTCGACTGGGGCAAGCTCGCCGCGGCATCGCTGGGCGCGCTGCTGACGCTCGCTGCATTGGCCGCGATCGGCGTGGCAAGTTCCGCCTACGCCTCGCACGCCTCCATCGCCGCCACCATCGCGCTCACCGTCGGACTGGTGCTGGCCGGCATGAATATCGCCGTGCAGAAAGCCGGTGCGACCAGCGGTGTATTCAACTGGCTGGCCCTTAGCGGACATCTTGAAGACATGCTGCGTGGACTGGTGTCGTTGTCGGATGTCGCGTGGTTCGTGCTGGTGATCGTGGTGGCGCTCGCTCTCGCCACGCAACGGCTGGCTGCCGAAAAGGAGCGTGGCTGATGGCGCGCTTTTTCCGGCATCTGAATGGATGGCTATTTGCGTTGGCGCTGTTGCTTGCCGCAGGTGCCATCGGTTATCTCACCACGCGCCATGATCATGTCAGCGACTGGACCTTTGGCGGGCGCGCCAGCCTGTCGCCGGAAAGCCGCGCGGTGCTGGCGACCTTGCATGGCCCGGTGGAAATCGTCAGTTACGCCAATCCGCAAGGCGATCTGCGCCACACCGTGGCCGGCTTCGTCGAACGTTACGAGCGCGCCAAGCCCGACCTGACGCTGCGCTTCGTCGATCCACAGCAGGATCCTGCCGCGATGCGCGAGCTCGGCATCACGGTGGATGGCGCCTTGATCCTGCACTACCAGGGCCGCGAGCAGCGGCTCGATGAGCTGTCCGAGCGCAGCCTCACCAATGCGCTGGAGCGCCTGGCGCGCGGCGGCGAACGCATCGTCGCGTTCGTGTCCGGCGATGGCGAGCGTCGCGCGGACGACAAGGGCAATGCCGACCTGGGCATGTTCATGGCGCAGATGGAAGGCCGCGGCATGCGCGCGGTGCCGCTGAACTTTGCGCAAGTCACCGCCGTACCGCAGCACACCGACCTGGTCGTACTGGCGAGCCCCGAGCTGGCCTTGCCCGATGGCGCGGTGAAGGCGCTGACCGATTACGTGGGCAACGGCGGCAACCTGTTGTGGTTGAGCGAACCCACCAATGACGACCTGCATCTGGCGCCGCTGGCCGATGCGCTGGGCATCCGGATTTTGCCGGGCGTGCTGGTCGATGGTCAGGGCGCCGCGCTGGGTTTGAAGGATCCGCGCATGCTGGCGCTGGGCGACTATCCGCAGCACGCGATCACGCGCGGCTTTCAGTTGACCACGCTGTTTCCGCAGGTGTCTGCGCTGGCGATGGCGGCGCGTACCGATTGGAAGGTGGCGCCGTTCCTGCGCTCGAGCGCACAGAGCTGGACCGAGTTCAAGCCGATCGACAATGCGCAGAGCTCCAGCATCCAGTACGACGCCAGCGCCGGCGAGCTGAAGGGTCCGCTGGATTTTGCCTTTGCCTTGAGTCGTCTCTCACCGAGTCCCGACAAGGCCGAGCAACGCGTGGTGGTGATTGGCGATGGCGATTTCCTCTCCAACACCTTCCTCGGCAACGGCGGCAATCGTGCGTTGGGTGAACGCATCTTCGATTGGCTGCTGGGTGACGATGCCCTGGTGAACCTGCCGCCGCGCGGCGCGCCCGATCGCCTGCTGCAGATCACCCAGGCGCAGCTGAGCAGCGTCACGCTTGGCTTCCTGGTGGTGTTGCCGTTGTTGCTGCTGCTGATCGGCGGCTTCATCGTGTGGCGCCGTCGTCGCGCATGAAGCGGGCGACCCGACAGCGCCTGTGGCTTGCGGCAGGCATCCTGGCGATCATGGCGATCGCCGGATGGCAGTGGCGGCAGGATCGTGCGGAGGCTAGCGGTACCTTGCTGACGCTCGATCCCTCGAGCGTCCACGACATTTCACTATCTTTGGGCAGCGGCAATACCGAGCACTTCGCTCGCCGCGACGGCCACTGGTGGCGCACCGATGGCACGCCAGCCCGTGCGGACGATGGCCGCCTCGGCGAGCTGGCCGACACGGCAGCCGCGGCAGTGCTGAGCTGGCGACCGCTGCACGACTTCGATCCAGGCAAGATCGGACTGGCCACCCCGATGGCGGTGCTGACGCTGGATGGCCAGCGCCTGGAATTCGGCGAAACGTCGGTCACGGGTCCGCAGCGCTATGTGCGCGTGGGCGACCGGGTGGCACTGATTTCGGTGCGCTATACGCCGCGCGGCGCGACTGGCGAAGCGAGGAAGATCAAGGAGTGAGAGAGAGCTTTCCCGGCCTTTTCTCACTTCTCACTCCTCTTCACTAACTCCTGCCCCACCCCGGCGTACCTTGCACCGTCTCGCAGACTCCCCATATGGGAAAGCAAACCTCGACAGGAGCGATGTCATGAGCAAGCAGGCGATCGGCGTAGTGGGCATGGCCGTGATGGGCAGCAACCTCGCCCTGAATATCGAAAGTCGCGGTCACGCCGTGTCGATCTACAACCGGCATCGCGAACGCACCGATGAAGTGGTCAAGGACAATCCCGGCAAGAAGCTGGTACCCACGTTCACGCTGGAGGAATTCGTCCAGTCGCTGGAAAAGCCGCGTCGCATCCTGCTGATGGTCAAGGCCGGCGAGCCCACCGACGCCACGCTCGCACAGCTCAAGCCCCTGCTCGACAAGGGCGATATCGTCATCGACGGTGGCAATACGTTCTTCAAGGACACCATGCGCCGCGAGAGCGAGATGAGCGCGGCTGGACTGCACTTCATCGGCACCGGCGTGTCCGGCGGCGAAGAAGGTGCGTTGCACGGACCGTCGATCATGCCGGGCGGCCCGCGCGAAGCGTACGACCTGGTCGCGCCCATCCTCACCGAGATTGCAGCGCGCGCGCCCGATGGCGATCCCTGCGTGGCCTATATGGGCCCGAACGGCGCCGGCCATTACGTGAAGATGGTGCACAACGGTATCGAGTATGGCGATATGCAGCTCATCGCCGAAAGCTATTCGGTACTGCATAACGTGCTCGGCCTGACGAACGAAGAATTGGCCGAGGTCTACGCCGATTGGAACAAGGGTGAACTCGACAGCTACCTGATCAGCATCACCGCCGACATCTTCACCAAGAAGGACAAGGACACCGGCAAGGCGATGGTCGACATCATCCTCGACCGCGCTGCGCAGAAAGGCACGGGCAAGTGGACCAGCCAGAGCGCGCTCGATCTTGGCGTGCCGTTGCCGCTGATCACTGAGTCGGTGTTTGCGCGCCTGCTTTCGTCACTCAAGGAAGAGCGCGTCGCCGCCAGCAAGATTCTCAAGGGACCGGCACCGCATCAGTTCGAAGGCGATCGCAAGGCGTTTATCGAAGCCGTGCGTCGTGCCTTGTATCTCAGCAAGATCGTCTCGTACGCACAGGGCTTTGCGCAGTTGCGTGCGGCATCGGACGAATACCAGTGGAATCTGCCGTACGGCACCATCGCCCGCATCTTCCGCGCCGGCTGCATCATTCGCGCGCGCTTCCTGCAGAAGATCACCGATGCGTACGAGCGCGACCCGCAGGTGAAGAATCTGCTGCTCGATAGCTATTTCCGCGACATCGCCGCCGAGTACCAGAGTGCGTTGCGTGACGTCGTGGCCGCGGCCGTAAAGGCTGGTGTGCCGGTGCCGTGCTTCTCCTCCGCGATCGCCTATTACGACGGTTATCGCGCCGAAAACCTGCCCGCCAACCTGATTCAGGCACAACGCGACTTCTTCGGCGCGCATACGTTTGAGCGGGTGGACAAGGAAGGGAGCTTCCATAACGACTGGGGTTGAGTTGGGGATCGAGGCGATCCTGTAGCTCCGCGGTCGCGCACAGGGTGCGCCCCCACAAGGTGACGTCTCGCCTGTAGGAGCGCACCCTGTGCGCGACCGCGGACTATCAGGAACCTCAGTACTCGCCACCGCCGCCCCACCCAACCGAGACCTGCAGTGCCCGAACTACCCGAAGTCGAAACCACCCGCCGCGGCATCGCCCCGCATCTGATCGGACGCCGCGTCACGGGCGTGACCCTGCGTCGCCCCGACCTGCGCTGGCCGATTCCGCCGGAGATCAGCACGCAATTGCCCGGCCAGCGGATCGAGGCGGTGGAGCGGCGCGCGAAATATCTGCTGCTGCACACCCAGGTGGGCAGTGCACTGCTGCACCTTGGCATGACCGGCGTATTGCGCGTGCTTCCGCCGGATGCCTTGGTCGGCAAGCACGATCATGTGGACATCGCACTGGAACCGACCGCCACCGAGGGGCCACGCGTACTGCGTTTCACCGACGCACGGCGCTTCGGCTGCCTGCTCTGGCAGCCGCCCGGTGAGACGCACGAGCTACTGGAAAACCTGGGCCCCGAGCCACTCACCGATGATTTCGACGGCGACCTGTTGTGGCGCATGTCGCGCGGACGCACCGCTGCGGTAAAGCTGTTCCTGATGGACAACGCCGTCGTGGTCGGCGTCGGCAACATCTACGCCAGCGAAGCGCTGTTCGCCGCCGGCATTGATCCGCGCAAACCCGCCGGCTCCGTCTCGCGCGCACGCTACGCGCGACTGGCAGGCGAAGTGAAACGCATTTTGGCCTGGGCCATCGAACGCGGCGGCACCACGCTGCGCGACTTCATCAACCCCGATGGCGCGCCGGGGTATTTCTTTCGCGAGTTGCAGGTGTATGGGCGCGAGGGCGAAGCGTGTCGGGCGTGCCGGACGCCGGTGAGGCAGGTGGTGTTGGGGCAGCGGTCGACGTTCTGGTGTCCGAAGTGCCAGAAGTAGTTCGAGGGTTTTCTTTGGGACCGGCAAGCGTTTCTGCGCCGCGCCGACGCATAGAAGACTCAAAACTTCTCCTCGGGCCCAACCCTTCAGCTATCAGCACGCTGGCTTGTCTGTGGGAGCGCACCCTGTGCGCGACAGCCACGCTGCGAGGTGCCGCTCCGTAGGTTTGTCGCGCACAGGGTGCGCTCCCACAAAAAGCAGCCGGCAACGCCTGATCCGCGACTCATACGCGCACGCCCCTCCTGTAGGAGCGCACCTGTGCGCGACCGCAACGAGTGGGTGTCTCGCTCCGTCAGGGGGTCGCGCACAAGTGCGCTCCTACAAGAGAGCTGCTCGGGCCGGCAGCACCCGCCCCTCACCCCAACCCTCTCCCCGCAGGGGAGAGGGAGCAAAGCGGCGGATTACTCCGGCCAGCGAAACTCCACAAACGTATTGTTGAAGTCCGGATCTTCCAACCCGCCGCCCAGAGTGGCCACCAACGACATCCCGTCGGCCTCCAGCTCCTGCCCCTCGGCAAAACGCGCACCAAGCGCCTCCAACTCTACCAACCGCTCACACAACAAACCCGCCCGATCGCTATCAGCCTCAGGCACATGGCGAATACTGACGTCAGGGCGCCCGAACTTGCGCATGCCGCGCGTGTGAATCCAGTAAGTCCCATTGGGCTCCGCATCGCGAAGTATCAACAGATGATTGCGGATCGGCGCGCCGTCGCGCACGACGAAGTGCCTGCGCCACGTGTCGGCGTCGTAGAGGTTGAGCGTCTGCGGATCGAGGATGGCCACGCCGCCCATGTCGAGCAGCGCCGCGAGCACGCCCAGCGTGTCGCGCAGATAACCCGTATCGGCGCTATCGGGCAAACGGCCGCGAATCACCAGCACTTCCGGTGCATCGATAGCCTGCCGGTAAGCCTCGGGCGCGCCATCCTTGAACATGCGGCCGATGCTGCCGCGCAAGGGATAGCCGTCCCACTGGCGCAGCTGCGCGTGGTTATGGCTGGTCATTTCCACGCCATCGGGCAGGCCTTCGCTGCCGTAATCGAGCGAGGGCGCCCGTCCCGACTGGAATTTCCCGAACACATAGAACTGCAACAGGATGTCTTCGTTGCTCGACTGCCAGTGCGGACGTTGCCAGGCGGGAAAAGGGATCTTCGACATGCCGTTACCATTCCTTAGATGAGTGCGAAACGCTCAATGCCCTTCGCCCA
This sequence comes from Dyella sp. 01N36, assembly GCF_056399745.1. Lineage (NCBI taxonomy): Bacteria > Pseudomonadati > Pseudomonadota > Gammaproteobacteria > Lysobacterales > Rhodanobacteraceae > Dyella > Dyella sp. 01N36. The sequence continues at coordinate 9,755 of NZ_JBFTRY010000063.1, read as the reverse complement.
GCGGCAGCACGGGCTGCTGCAGTTCTATCCTGCCGTGTCCTTCCGTAATGTTCTTGAACTCGGCGCGACTCACCGAGACATAGCGGTCGTTGCCGCCGATCTCAACCTGCGGGCCTTCGGTGACCGCACGGCCCTGTTCATCCACGCGCACCACCATGGTGGCCTTGCGGCCGGTATGGCAGATGGTCTTGATCTCGTCCAGGTTGTCGGCCCAGGCGAGCAGGTAGCGGCTGCCCTCGAACAGCTCGCCGCGGAAATCGGTGCGCAAGCCATAGGCGAGCACCGGGACGTTGAGCTTGTCCACCACGTCGCTCAGCTGCCACACCTGGGCCTTGCTGAGAAACTGCGCCTCGTCGACGAACACACAATGCAGCGGGCCGCGGGCGGCGATGTCCGACTGCACCAGGGCCAGCAGGTTTTCTTCCCCGCCGAAGCGCACGGCGTTGGCCTTGAGGCCGATGCGCGAGGCCACCACGCCCTCGCCGTAGCGGTTGTCCAGCGCCGGCGTGAGGATGAGCGTGCGCATGCCGCGCTCGTGATAGTTGTAGGCACTCTGCAGCAAGGTCGTGGTCTTGCCGGCATTCATCGCCGAATAATAGAAATAAAGCTTGGCCATGACGGTTCCTGTGGCGGGGTGCTGATGTTACCCGGTTGACCGCTGGCCTTCAGCGCCTATTCCTTGTCCAGCGGCGTGGTACCCCCGCTGAACTGCGCATGGGCCTGCGCCAGCCGGTAGTGGCGATCGCCGCTCCACCGTCGCCACTCGCGCAGGGTGAGCGCCCGGTACACACCCTTGAACGCGAGTATGCGTATCCAGACCTTGAACGAGTCGAACACGTCGCCCGCCAACATCGAAATGACGCCCTGCTCGATCTGGAACGTATTGCGCGGCGAACTGAACACCTGGCGCATGATCGATCCGTTGAAGCGATAGATGAAGAACGCAAACCGCTTCATGCCGCGGCGCTGGCGACGTTCCAGACGGCRTTGCAAGGCCGCCTCGCGGGTGGGATCGCGCAGCGCCGCATCCACCACMTCCACCGCCTGTTCCGCCCCGCTCATGGCGAGGTACACGCCGGAGGAGAACACCGGATCGAGGAACGCGAAGGCATCGCCGATCAGCACCCAGCCAGGACCGGCCATGCGTGCCGAGTCGTACGAGTAGTTGCCGGTCACGCGCACTTCGTTGTCGATCAGTTCGGCGTGTTCGATGCGCTTCCACAGGGCCGGATTCTGGCGCAGCGTTTCCAGCAGGAAATCGGTGCTGCGGCCGCGGCGCTGCTTGAGATAGTCGGGCCAGCACACCGCGCCAACACTCATCACGCCGTCGGGCAGGGGAATCATCCACATCCAGCCGTGATCGAAGCGGTAGATGCTGATATTGCCGGCGTGTTCGCCGGCCCGGTATTGCGCGCCGCGAAAGTGGCCAAAAATGGCTGCGCTCTGATGTTCGGCGTTCTTGCGCTTGAGCTTCTTCTTGCCGGCAAGAAACGCATCGCGGCCGGAGGCGTCCACCACATAGTGTGCAAGGACGGCGTACTGCTCGCCCTGATCGGTGGCCACCTGCACGCGCCAGTCATGCCGGCCACGCTCTTCCACGCCGCGCACCTCATGGCCTTCGCGCGTATCCGCGCCGCTGCTGGCCGCGTGGCGAAACAGCATCTGATCGAAATCCTGCCGCCGCACCTGATAGGCATGCGGCGGGCTGTTGCCGAGGGCGCGGGCGAACTCGAAGGTGATGTAGCCGGCCTCATTGTCGGCCTCAAAATCCGCACCCGGCTTGAACACGCCCAGTGCGCGGACCTGGTCCAGCACGCCCAGCCGCTCGAAGATCGGCAGATTCATCGGCAGCAGCGATTCGCCGATATGAAAACGAGGGTGGTGATCCTTTTCCAGCGCGATCACCTTGTAACCGCGCCGCACCAGCAGTGTGGCCGCCGTGCTGCCGGCGGGCCCGCCGCCGATCACGACCACGTCGCACTGCTGTTCGGTGATTTGTTCGCCGTCCGTCATGCCGTCACCACTTTACCTGTGCTTAGTTGAGGATCGACGCTACATCAACGGACACTGTACCGCGCGATGCGCGCCCGTTTTCATCGCCGAGACATTGAAATACAGCTAAGCCGCGGGAACAACCGCAACCTGGTACGGCGCTAGGCAGCGGGGTGCGCCGGGTTGCGAGGCGGCGCCGGCACAGGTTCGGGTTCGCCCACGTTGACGCGGCTGTTCATCTGCAGCTGCCACTGCAAATCCTTCACGTCCAGGTATTCGGCGGTGTTCATGTGCAGCGCCTTGTCGAACTTGCTGAAGTCTTCCACGGCGTTGTCGCCGTAGGTCGCGCTGCCGCTCCCCAGCCAGCCGACGTGGCTGCCGGTGACCTGGGCGCGGCTGGCGCCGATTTCGAGCGTGAGCCGGCGGGCACCGACGGCATCGCCGTAGTCGGCTTCGAGCGTCGGGCGCAGTTCGCGCGCCTTGGCACGCTCCGCATCGCTCAGCTGATCCCAGTAGAGCTGGCGCTGACGCAGCAACTCGGGATAGCCGCGGCTGGCGGCAAGCTCCATCCATGCATGAGCCAGCGGGCGATCCTGGGCCACGCCATCGCCCGTCCAATACATCACGCTCACCAGCGACTGCGAGGTCTTGTCGGCATAGCGCGATGCCAGGCGGAAATAGTGGAAGGCGTCGCGGTGGTGGCCCTCGCTATACGCTTCCTGGCCTTTGTAGCGATAACGCAGGTCGCTGTGGGCGTCGACGAACAGGCGCGACTCCATGCCACCGAGCAGCTCGGTGTCGCGCTTGATGTCGGTGGCATCGGCAGCCTGCTGTGCCCATGCATGGCTGGCGCCTGCCAGCGCCAGGATCACTACGCCGAAAGTCGCCAGTCTGGCCATCTCACGCTCCGGTGATGCGCAGGTGCCGGCATGTCTCGACCTGCGGTGAGCGGAGCATAGCCTGCTTTGGGCGAGGGTGCTCTGCTACCATCGGGCGCCGCCCAGCCACCAGCGCAACCATGCTCAATCCCCAACAATTGGCCGCCGTGGAACACTGTGACGGCCCACTGCTGGTATTGGCAGGCGCMGGTTCGGGCAAGACCYSGGTGATCACGCAGAAGATCGCCTATCTCATCGCGCGCAAGAAGCTCGCGCCCTCGCGCATCGCCGCCATCACCTTCACCAACAAGGCGGCGAAGGAAATGCGCGAGCGCGTGACCAAGCTGATCAGCAGCGAGGACGCCGCCGCGCTCACCGTGTGTACGTTCCACGCGCTGGGCCTGAAGTTTCTGCAGATGGAGCACGCGCGCGCCGGGCTGCGCAAGGGTTTCTCGGTGCTCGATGCGGACGACAGCGAAGGCATCATCAAGGAACTGGCGCCCAAGGGCATCAAGCCCGATGTGCTGTTCGGCATACGCAACCTGGTGAGCCGTGCGAAGAATGCCGGCCTGTCGCCGGAAGAAGCGCTTGCCGCCGCACGCAGCCCGCGCGAGCTCGACGCAGCGACCATCTACGAGATGTACCAGCAACGCCTCAACGCCTTCAATGCCGTGGATTTCGACGATCTGATCCGTCTCCCGCTGCGCATCCTGGAGAGCGACGAGGAGTGCCGCAACGTGTGGCGCGAGCGCCTGCGTTATCTGCTGGTGGACGAATACCAGGACACCAACGATGCGCAGTACCGCCTGCTGAAGGCGTTGGCCGGTGAGCGCGGCAGTTTTACCTGCGTGGGCGATGACGACCAGTCGATCTACGCATGGCGCGGCGCCAATCCGGAGAATATCGACCAGCTCGGCAAGGACTGGCCCAGCCTGCGCGTGATCAAGCTGGAACAGAACTACCGTTGCGGCAAGCGCATCCTGCGCGCCGCCAACAAGCTGATCGCCAACAACCCGCATCTGCACGAAAAGAAGCTGTGGAGCGAGCACCCGGAAGGCGCGCAGATCCGCGTGCTGGAGTGCAAGGAAAACGAACACGAAGCCGAACGCGTGGCGGCCATTGCCGCGTCGCTCGCGGAAAAGCACAAGGCCCGCTGGCACGACATCGCCATCCTGTATCGCGGCAATTTCCAGGCACGCCCGCTGGAAAAGGCGCTGCGCCTGGCGCGCGTGCCGTACCATCTTTCCGGCGCACTGAGCTTTCTCGATCGCGCGGAAGTGAAAGACCTGCTGTGCTATTTCCGCCTGCTCACCAACCCGAGCGACGACGCCGCCTTCCTGCGCGTGGTGAACGTGCCCAAGCGCGAAATTGGCGCAACAACGCTGGAGAAACTCGGCGAGATCGCCCAGACGCGCCACGCGCCGCTGCTCGATGCCGCGCGCAGCGACGCCGTGCTGCGCCAGCTGTCGCCGCGTCCCGCCTCGGCGCTGGCCTCGTTCACCCAGTTGATGGATGAGCTGCGCAGCGCCTCGCTGCACCAGAGCGCCGCCGATCTGGTGGAGACCGTGTTGCAGCGCACGGGCTACGCCGCCCATGTCGCCGCCAGCACCACCGATGCCACCCTGCGCGAGCGTCGCCTGGGCAATCTGCGCGAACTGGCCGACTGGTTCCGCGCGATGCAGCGCAACGACAACACCACCGGCGATCTGGCCGCCCAGCTCGCCCTGCTCACCCACGCCGATCGCGACGAGCCGGGCAATGCCGTGCGCATGATGACGCTGCACGCGGCCAAGGGACTGGAGTTCCGCTTGGTCTTCATCGTGGGCTGCGAAGAAGGCACGCTGCCGCACGATGGCGCCATCGACGAGGGCCGCATCGACGAAGAGCGCCGCCTGATGTACGTGGGCATCACCCGCGCCAAGGAAATGCTCACCCTGTCCTGGTCGGCCAAGACCAAGCGCTACGGCGAAGTCCACAGCAATCAGCCCAGCCGCTTCCTGCACGAGCTGCCGCAGGACGATCTGCACTGGCAGGGCAAGGACCCGGAAGCGGACAAGGAAGTGGTGCGCGAGACGGCGCAATCGCATATGGCGAAGATTGCCGCCATGCTGGCCGGCGGCTAAGTCGCCCAAAGCACCGGGACGTCACATAGAATCGGGCGACATATCAAACCGATTCGGATAGTCATGGCGGAACCGGCTCAGCTCTACGCGCAACTGGTCGACGCGTTCAACCGCAGGCAATGGCAGCAGGCCCGCGCCATCTCCGGGCGCCTGCTGCCCCTGGTCCCGAACGATCCGGGCGTCTGCTATATCACCGGCGTGACCTTCCTTGAGCTGGAAGAACTGCCCCTGGCCCTGGGCTTTCTGCACAAGGCGTCGGATCTTGCACCCGAGCGCGCGGATTATGCGACCCAGTTCGCCAAGGCCTTGACCGTGGTGCGGCGCTCGCACGAGGCATTGCAGGCGGCGGACAAGGCGATGGCGTTGCGCCCGTCGGACCCGTTCACGCTGGACACGCTGGGCGTGATCTACACACAGGCGCATATGCACGAACGTGCAGCCGCGGCATTCCGTGGCGCCGTGTCGTTGATGCCGCAACATGCTCCCTATCGCTTCAACCTGGCCACGGCGCTGGTTGCCATTGGCGATCTAGCGGCGGCGGAAGAAGCGCTGGAAAGTTGCATCGCCATCGACCCGACCTTCTGGGGAGCTCACCTTACGCTGGCGCAGCTGCGGCGCCAGACACGCGAGAGCAATCACATCCCGCGCCTTGAGCATCTGGCGGACTCCCACGTACAGGACGTCAACGCGCAGACCTTCGTCAACATGGCGTTGGCGAAGGAGCATGAAGACCTGGGCGAGTACGGCGCGGCCTTCGAGCGTCTGGTCAAGGGCAAGTCGGCGGGCAAGGAGGCGCGCGGATATGCCATCCACACCGATGAAGCCTTGTTTGATGCGATAACGCGGCAGTTTCCCGAGCCGATGGCCACGACCTCGGGCGACCCGACCCGCGAACCCATCTTCATCATCGGCATGCCGCGTTCGGGCACGACGCTGGTCGAGCGCATCATTTCCAGCCATCCGGATGTCTATTCGGCCGGCGAGCTGCAGAACTTCGGCGCCGTGCTGAAGCGCCTCAGCGGCAGTACGACGTTCCCGATGATCGACCGGGATACCATCGCGCGCGCCGGGAATATCGACTGGGCGAAACTAGGCTCCGATTACCTTGCCAGCACGCGGCCGGCAACATCACAGCGCCCCCGCTTCATCGACAAGCTGCCGCACAACTTTCTGTATGCGGGTCACATCGCCCACGCCCTGCCCAACGCGCGGATCGTCTGCCTGCGCCGCGACCCCATCGACACCTGCCTGAGCAACTTCCGCCAGCTGTTTTCGCAGCTGTCGCCGCTCTACGGCTATTCGTTCGACTTGTTGGACACGGGGCGCTATTTCGCCTTGTTCGATCGCCTGATGGCGCACTGGCGAGGCGTGCTTCCTGGCCGCATTCTTGAAGTGGAATATGAAGCGCTGGTGGACTCGCAAGAGGAACACACCCGTCGCGTACTCGAATTCTGCGGTCTTTCGTGGGACGAGCGCTGCCTGCAGTTCGAGAAGAACGATGCACCGGTGAATACGGCAAGCGCCGTACAGGTCCGTGCACCCATGTATCGAACAGCCATCCGGCGCTGGAAGAAGTACGAGGCGCAGCTGTCGCCGCTGTTCGATGTGCTTGAGAAGGCAGGCGTCGCGTTCGAACGCTAGGCGCGCCAAGCCTCAAAAATGAAAACGGCCCCGCTTTCGCGGGGCCGTTCCAATACCAGGCAACCGTTGCCGATTACTTGGCAGTCCCGCCAAAGCTGTACTTCGCCTCCAGGTAGATCGCGCGGCCGTACACGCTGTAGTTGAGCGTGTTGTACGGCTGGTTGGTCGTGCCGGGATAGCTGTCGTCCTTGGGCGGCATCTTGTTGAACACGTTGTTCACCAGCAGCGAGAGCCCGAGGCTCCTGATGGGGTTGTACGTCACGCTGACGTTGTACAGGATCCACGGCGGCAGCTTGCCGGTGCCCGGAGCTTCATAGCTGTTGAGCACGCTGGCCAGGTAGTTCGGCGTGCTGCCATAGCGGTTGAAGTACGCCGTCGCGCTCCACTGGTCGAGCGACCAGGTGAGCGAGCCGTTGACCTTGGACTTGAAGTCCGTGCTGTAGAACGGCTCGCGCAGCACGTCGATCTTCGGATCGATCACAAAGTCCTGGGTCGTGTGCTTGAGGATGTCCGAGTAGGACAGCTGAGCGGCCAGGTTGCCGAACGCGCCGATCGGCTGCAGGTAGCTGAAGTTCGCCGTGACGGCGTTGACCTGCTCGTTGGCCAGGTTGAGCTTGGGCGTGGAAATATTGGTGATCTGGCCCAGCAGATTGCCCTTGCCCGGTCCGCGAGTGATCAGGTTGAAAGCCTGGGCGCAGGTGCCCGACTTGGGATCCAGCGTGCCGGTGTCGCACAGGTATTCGGTCTGGGACAGCTTGTCCGGATCGACCTGGGTGACTTCGTTGTTGATGTCCCAATGCAGATAGTCGGCACTGACGGACATGCGCTCGATCGGTGCCCACACGAAGCCGTAGCTCCACACCTTGGCGGTGATCGGCTGCAGCGCCGGGTTGCCATAGGTCAGGCCCTGATACTGCGTGGCGTCGTACGGGATGGGGCACTTGGTCGGCGCCACGGCCGGCGCAAAGCCAAGGCGTGCGCAGTTGAGGTAGTCGGTGACCGAGTCGTAGTAACCGCTGGGTCGCTGGAATTCATCGGCTAGCGTAGGCACCTTGAACGCCGAACCGTAACGACCGCGCAGCAACAGTGTTTCGAACGGACGGTACTCGATACCCGCGTTGAACGTGGTGTGATCCACGGTCTGGCTGTCGACTTTGTAGGCGTCGTAACGCGTGGACAGATCCATGGTGACCTGTTCCAGCAACGGCAGGCGCAACTCGGCCGTGGTCGCAAAGCGCGAACGATGGCCCGCACCGGGCGTGGCGCTGGTGCCGTAGACGTAGCTCTGCTGATTGCCGTTGATGTCGGTGATGGTCTCCAGCAGGCGCGGATCCGGCGTGGAATCCCAACCCTGATTACCGCCTTCCATGACCAAGGCGAGGCCGGCCTCACCGCCGCCAATCTGGAACAAGGACTGGTTGGTCACCTGGCCGCGGAGCAGGTTATCCCAGGTCTTGGCATGGGACGTGGTGTAGCCGGTGAAGCTACGGAAGTCCGACGTGGATATCTGGTTGTACAGCGCCGCGTAGTTGGGCGTGAACACCGGATAGCCCGAATACGTGCCCTGCTGGCGACCCATGACGTGATCGGAGAAGTACTTTTCGATCGGTCCGGTGAAGCGCGCGAAGTCGCGGTTGGTCAGCTGATCGTCGGAGTGGGTGAAGCCCAGATCGTAGTCCCAGTTGGACTGGCCGAACGTACCCTTGCCACCCAAGGTCAACATGTACGAGCTGTCGTACTGCTTGCTCATGATGTTGGAGAAGCCACCCACTTCTTCCGGCGTGAAGATTTTCTGCGCCAGAACCAGGTCACCGTTGCCGCCATTGCGCGTCGGATCCCAGAAGTAGCCCGCCGTGCTGCCGGCGGTGGCAACGCTGGTACCCCAGAACGTGGTGTTGCTGCCCGAGGTGAACTTCTGCTCTTCGTAGTTGTAGAGCAGGTCGCCGTAGAGCTGCAGGTTGTCGCTGACGTCGAAGGTGGAGTGCGAATAAAGGTTCGCGGTCTTGTCGTCATTGCCAAGCGTCGCGTAGCCGGCACTGTACTGCGAGCCGCAGTAGTCACCCTTGCCCGCGCGGTTCTGCTTCGCTTCGGTGCCGCCGTAGCCGCTGGCCACCGTGGAGCAGTTGTTCGGATCAAGGAAAAGATACTTGCCAGTCAGGCCGCTCGCGAACAGATAGTCGCGCGATGCGGTCGGTGGCGTCGTACCGTCGGTGAAGTACTGCTTGGTCAGGTCGCGCTGATAGCCCCAGATCGGCTTCTTCTGCTCGTACTGCACACCGATCATGGTGTTGAACTTGCCGAAGGTGAAGCTGTCGGCAAAGCTGATGCGCTGACTCGAACCGCCGCCCTCGCTGTAGCCGCCCGCGCGCACGTCGATGGTCGGTGCGTCCACGTGCTTCTTGAGCACGATGTTGACGACGCCAGCGATGGCATCGGAGCCGTACAGCGACGACTGGCCACCCGGAAGAACGTCGATGTGATCGACCATCTCCATCGGGATGTTGCTCAGGTTGTTGAAGATGTCGCTGCCGTTGTACAGGCCGGGGAAGTCGCCCATCGGCCGGCCGTCGATCAGGTATTTGGTGAAGCCCACCGGCAGACCGAACATGCTCAGGGTCTGCGCACCAGTGGTGAACGAGTTGTTGTTCTGCGGGCCCTGCACACTACCCGTCGCGAACGAAGCCTGTTGCAGCGCCTCGGCCACCGTAGTGAAACCGCGTGCCTTGAGATCTTCCGCAGTGATGCTGATCACCGGTTGCGCCGTTTCCACCTGCGACTGCGGAATCAGTGAGCCGGTGACCGTGACGGCCTCCAGCTTCTTGGCCTTCTTGGCGTCGGCGCTATCCTGCGGCTGGCTTTGCGTGCCCGAGGAATCCTGCGGCATCGGTGACGGCGCATCGGCCGCATAAACCGACGAATAACCGAACGCCATGGCTGCCAGCACGGCAACCGTGAGCTTGGACTTCAACATGTTGTCTCCCCTACTAAAAAGCAAAGATTTGTGATCGTTTGCTGCCGCGTTCTGAGTTGTGCCGGCTCTCCCCCGACACATCCCTACGTTGAAAAAGCGTTAGCGCTTACGGCTTGTTTAGCTGACGGCTTGCTGAACAAACCGTAAAAT
>NZ_JBFTRY010000062.1:0-18861 GCF_056399745.1 Dyella sp. 01N36 | reverse complement strand
GCATCAGGCCACGCATCAGCGCGGCGTAGGCTTCCTCACGGTTCGCCACATGGTCTTCGAGCAGCGAGATGGCGAGTGTTTCCATCTCCTCGGTGACCATGGCGGCGCCGTATAGCTCGACCATGCGCAACGTGCCGTGCACCTGGTGCAGGCTGTCCGCACAGGAGCGCATCGCATCCCGGTTGCCCGGGTTGTCGACGTAGGACTCCAACGCCTCGCGGGCCACGGCGAGCGTCTCATCGAGCTCGGGCTTGACCCACTGCAGGGTGGTGAAATCGATATGGTCTTGAAGTCTCATGCGCCCCTCTCACCGATCACGTAACGGTTTGTCACGCAACCGCGAGGTTGCCCCCCGTGAAAAACGTTTTGTGTCAACCCGGCAGCTTAAAGTGCGCCACCGAGCGCCGCAGGTCACTCGCCAGCTGGGCCAGGTAACCGATCGAATCGGCCGTCTGGCTTGCGCCCTGCGAGGTCTGCGAAGTGATTTCCTGAATTGCGTTCATGGAAACCGAGATGTCCGATGCCGCGGTGGACTGTTGGCGCGCCTGGGTGGAGATGTTTTGAATCAGCGCCGACAAGTCATGCGACACGCGCTCGATATCGCCCAGTGCGCTACCCGCGTCCTCCGCGAGTCGGGCACCAGCCACCACTTCGGCGGTGGTCTGTTCCATCGAGTTCACCGCTTCGTTGGTATCGGACTGAATGGTCTGCACCAGCGTTTCGATTCGCTTCGTCGCGCTCGCCGAACGTTCGGCGAGGCGCTGCACTTCGTCCGCCACCACCGCGAAACCGCGACCCGCTTCACCGGCCGACGCTGCCTGGATGGCGGCGTTCAAGGCGAGGATGTTGGTCTGCTCGGCAATGTCGTTGATCAGTTCCACGATCGAGCCGATTTCCTGCGACGACTCACCCAGGCGCTTAATACGCTTGGAGGTTTCCTGGATCTGGTCGCGGATCGAGTCCATGCCCGAGATCGTTTCGCGCACCACTTCGGCGCCGCGCGAAGCGATTTTCACCGAGCGCTCGGCCACGTCGGCCGACTCGGCCGAATCCTTGGACACCGTATCCATCAGGCTGGCGATCTGGTTGATCGCGGTGGTCGCCGTGCTGATGCGCTGCGCCTGGTTCTGCGCCGATTCGGCCAGGTGGCGCGCGGTGGTCTGCGTTTCCTGGGCCGAGGAGGACACCTGCTCGGAGGTTTCGTTGATCGTCGTCACCAGGGTGCGCAGCTCGTCGATGGCGTAGTTCACCGAGTCGGCGATGGCGCCCGTGATGTCTTCGGTCACGGTGGTCTTGACGGTCAGGTCACCTTCGGCGAGCGAACCCATTTCGTCCAGCAGGCGCATGATGGCCTCCTGGTTACGCTGGTTGAGTTCGGTCGACTCCTGGAAGCGGCGGCGTTGGTCGGAGACCAGCTGCACGATAAGCACGGCCAGGAAGGCCGCCGCGCCGATGGCGCCGAGCACGCCCCACCACAGGTTCGGGAACAGGCGGCGGGTCGGCAGCTTGCCGATCTGGTCAGCCAGCTCGTTGGCACGCAGCAGCACGTTCTGGGAATCGAGCGAGGCCTGGTTGCCGGCGCGCTTCACGTCGCTGAGGTTGCCTGCCGCGCCGACCAGCTTGCCGACCGGGTCCTGCAGGTTGTCCCACTGGCCCTGCATGTCGGTGAGGATCTTGCGTGCGTTGGCGTCGCCCATCGAGCGCACGCCCACTTCGGTGTTGCCTTCCAGCAGACCCTTGAGCACCGAGCCGTACAGCTGGCCGTCGCGGGCCAGGCCGTCGGCGGCGGGCTGCGAGGCGTCGCCACCCTGCAGCACTTCCTGCACTCGGCGGATCATACGGTCGGCCAGCAGCATCTGGCGGGCGGAGGTGTAGGTCTGCTCTGCGCTACCGCCGCGCTGCTGCAGGATGTTCACCACCTGCTCCATGCTGGAGTTCAGCACCGGCAGTTCGCGGCCCAGGGTGGCGGCGCGCTGCGAGGAGTCCACCACCAGCGCCTTGTTGGACAGGATCTTGCCGATGTCGGCGTCGAGCTGGCCCCAGGCATTGGTCAGGGCGCCGACGGCGCGACCGGCCGGCGTCGCGTTGTTGTCGGCATAAGGCTTCATGCCGCCCTTCTCATCGCCCTTGTTGAGGCGCTGGATGGCAGCATCGATGGTGTTGCGGTTTGTTTCGAGTTCCTTGAAGGAATCGACGTTACCGTCCGCGGCTTCTAGGGCAAGCTTTGCCGTCTGCTGCGACAACACCTGGATCTGGGTGGTGAGACCCGTCGCCTGTGTATCTTCGCGGCCACGCAAGGTAAGCATGGCGAAGTCGACACCCGTGAAACCGAACGCAATGACCAGCGCAATGATGAGGCCTGTATAGCCCCGCTCTTTGCCCATGCCCCCTGTAGTGCTCATTTCGTTCACCTCGCCCTTCTACGCCTCGCCGCCCATGCCGGCGAAGGCGTCGGATCATCGCCCTAATTCCGGCCTTGAGCAGCGCCGGTCCTACTTGTCGTTCAACGCTTGCGCGTCAGGCCGCAGCCTGACGGAAGTCCGGCGCACGAACCAGCTTGCCCATACTGAACACAGCCAGTCGCGAATCGCCTACACGATCATCCACGAAACGTGCCAAACGCGGGTCGTCTTCCTGCTCGGCCTGACGACGCTGCTCGGCGTCGACCGTACGCTGCCCGAAGACTTCATCCACCATCAGCGCCACGCTGCCTGCACCCTGGCGCACGACGAGCAATCGCGTGCGTTCGGTGGACAGTGTGCGTTCGCCAAACAGGAAACGCGCCAGATCGATGACCGGCACGAGATTGCCGCGCACGTTCGCCACGCCCATCAGCCAGGGCTGCGTGCCCGGCACCGGGGTCAGCGAGGACACCGCCAGCAGTTCGCTGATCTCGTCGATGCCGCTGACGAATAGACGACTGCCTGCGCGATAGCCGATGCCGCGCCAGAGACCGGGGGCCTCCAGGCTTTCCTGCGTGCCGGAGGCATGCGCCAGCGAAAGACGCTCATACCGGGCAAGGATTTCGAACGGCGAGAGCGAGGCGGTCTGGCTCATGCTTGCCTCACGCGGCGTTGGGTAGCAGATCGTTGATGCATGCCAGCAGGTCCTTCTCGTTGACCGGCTTGGTGATGAAGGCACGCGCACCCTGGCGCAGCCCCCAGACCCGGTCGGTCTCCATGGACTTGGTGGTGATCATCACGATCGGAATATTGGAGGTCATCGGATCGCGCGTGAGCGTGCGGGTGGCCTGGAAGCCATTCATGCCGGGCATGATGACGTCCATGATGACCAGATCCGGTTTCTGCTCGCGTACGCGCTCGATGCCGTCTTCGGCGTTGCCGATGGAATCAACCTGATAGCCCGCACGTTCGAGCAGCGTGGTGAACACGCGCACGTCGGTCGGTGAATCGTCGATGATGAGAATATTGGCCACAGGCCCCCCTCAGACCCTGTAGTCGTCCGACTTAAACCGTAACGACATGTCGATGGATTGCACCCAGCAGTTCATCGCGCGTGAACGGCTTGGTCAGATATTGTTCCGCGCCCACGATGCGCCCGCGTGCCTTGTCGAACAGGCCGTCCTTCGAGCTGAGCATGATCACGGGCGTGCCGCGGAACTGCGGGTTGTTTTTGATCAGCGCGCACGTCTGATAGCCGTCAAGTCGCGGCATCATGATGTCGACGAAGATGATCGCGGGCTTCTGGTCGGAGATCTTGGCAAGCGCCTCGAAACCGTCCACCGCCGTAAGCACGTCGCAACCTTCTTTCTTGAGCAAGGTTTCGGCGGTTCGACGGATGGTTTTCGAGTCGTCGATAACCATGACCYTGAGGCCGGCCAAGCCATTTCCACTTATGTTCAAGTTCACAACACCCCCCTGCGACCCGCCCCTGGCTCAGGTAATTCCTGCGACCGCCAACCGATGGGCTAGCGGTCCCATGTTTGAGATACAAACCCGCACGTCCGTGAGGACGTACGGCAACCATTCAGCCGGCAGGCACTCGTGCGTAGCTGTTTACCGCCTGCCTGACCTAACGTCAAGCTGATTTCTTAAGTTAAGCGGGCTACGTCATTGAATCGAACGGTTTGCCTGCCTTGGGAGCCGACCGAGGGGCCGGTCGGCAATGTTTCCCTTTGGGGACAATCCGGACTTTCCAGTGCCTTGGACTGACCACTTGATCGTTGGATAGATCAACGCAATCTCTCCGCTTCGGACGACATACACTGCCATGCTTCCGCCCGGCCGGCACGCCGGTCGCGGATGGTGAACAAGCACTACTACCGGAGAATGACGATGGCCCTCAAGGTCGCCGTACTGATGGACCCGATCGGCTCGATCAAGATCGCCAAGGACACCACGTTTGCCATGCTGCTGGAGGCCCAGCGGCGTGGCCACACCCTGTTTTACATGGAACAGGGCGACCTGGCCGCGCGCAGCGGCGAGCCCTGGGCGCGGCTGGCGCCACTGTCCGTGCGCGACGACCCCAGCGGCTGGTTCATGCTCGGCGAACCCCAGTGGCGCGACCTGCGCGAGATGGACGTGGTGCTGATGCGCAAGGATCCGCCGGTGGATCCGCAGTTCATCTACGACACCATGGTGGCCGAGCTGGCCGAGCGCGCCGGGGTGACCGTGGTCAACCGCCCGCAGGCGCTGCGCGACTGCAACGAGAAACTTTTTGCGATGCACTTCCCGCAGTGTATGGCCCCGACCCTGGTGACCCGCGACGCCGCCGAGTTGCGCGCCTTCTCCGCCGAGCACGGCGAAATCGTGCTCAAGCCGCTGGACGGCATGGGCGGGCGCGGGATCTTCCGCGTGAAGGCCGGCGACAGCAACTTGAACTCGATGCTGGAAACGCTGATTGCCGCCGGCCCCAAGGGCGAGCACAAGCAGTTCACCATGGCGCAGAAATTCATCCCGGAAATCACCTCGGGCGACAAGCGCATCCTCGTCGTCGACGGCGAACCGGTGCCGTACGCTCTGGCGCGCATCCCTCAGGGCAGCGACTTCCGCGGCAACCTGGCCGCCGGCGGCCGCGGCGTGGGCGTGCCGCTGTCCGACCGCGACCGCTGGATCGTCTCCCAGGTAGCGCCGGAACTGCGCCGCCGCGGCCTGCTGTTCGTGGGCCTGGACGTGATCGGCGACTACCTCACCGAGATCAACGTCACATCACCGACGTGTGTGCGCGAACTGGACGCACAATTCGGGCTTAATATTGCCGGCCAGCTCTTCGATGTGATTGAGCAGAACCGACTCGGAACCCGCGCCGCGTGAGCCAACCTGCTGTCCGCACCGGCGCCGACATGTTCGGCGCCACGATGCTTTTCTCGCTATTGCTGCACGGCGTGGTGATCCTGGGCATCACCTTCACCTATGTGAAGGCCAAGCCCAGCCTGCCGACCCTGGACGTGACCCTGGTCGACGTGGCCAATCGCGAAGCGCCGGACAAGGCCGACTTCCTGGCCCAGGCCAACAACAGCGGCGGCGGCGAGAGCGACAAGGCCGCGCGCCCGTCGCAGCTGGTGTCCGGCGCCCTGCCCCGTCCTTCGCAAGGGGTGGCGCCGCAACCGATCGAAGCGAGCGCACCGCGCCCGCAGGAAGCCACTGACGATAAGCTGCTCACCACCACGGGCAACAGCCACTACAGCGTCAGCACCAACAGCGCCAAGCTCGAGCAGACGCCGCAGGATCTTCCCGAGTCGCCGTCGGACATCAAGCGGCGCCAGGAAATGGCCCAGCTGGCCGCCGAAGTGCGCGATCGCAGCGAGCAATACGCCAAGCGGCCCAAGAAGAAGTTCATCTCGTCCAACACCAAGGAATACGCCTATGCGGCGTATATGCGCGGCTGGGTGGACCGGGTGGAGCGCGTGGGCAATATCAACTATCCCAACGAGGCGCGTCGACGCGGCCTGCACGGCGACGTGCTGCTGACGGTGACGCTCAATCGCGATGGCTCGGTGAAGGGCATCGAGGTCGTGCAAAGCTCGGGCCAGCCGCTGCTCGACGCCGCCGCACAACGCATCGTGCGCCTCGCCGCGCCGTTTCCCTCGCTGCCGGCGGACAAAGAGCGCATCGACGAGCTCAACATCACGCGCACCTGGCAGTTCATGCCCAACGACACGCTGCACAGCCGCTGAGTGAGGAGCGGGTGAACGTGTCACCTAAAGGGCCCGCAGATGGCTGCGGACGCCCGGCGCATTCAGGGCATACAATGCGGCCATGGCTTCCCCACTATCCAGCCCGCAGTCTCTCGCCGGTCAGTTCCTGATCGCCATGCCCAGCCTGGCTGAGCCGCCGTTTTCGCGCGGCGTCGCCTTCATCTGCCAGCACGATGAAGACGGTGCCGTCGGACTGCTGGTGAACCAGCTCTCCGAATACCGCCTGGGCGATGTGCTGACCCAGATGAAACTCGAATGCAGCGACCTCGAACTTGCCGACGCGCCCGTGCTGATCGGTGGCCCGGTGCAGCAGGAGCGTGGTTTCGTGCTGCATCGCGAGCCCGGTCATTGGGAATCGAGCTATCGCATCAACGACGAATGGTCGGTGACGACCTCGCGCGACATCCTGGTCGCCATGGCCCATGGTGAAGGTCCACGCCTGGCCATGATGGCGCTGGGTTATGCCGGCTGGAGCGCGGGTCAGCTGGAGCAGGAACTGAAGGACAACACCTGGCTGACCGTCGAAGCGAGCGAGCGCGTGATCTTCCACACGCCGCTCGAAGAGCGCTGGAGCGCTGCCGCAGGCCTGGTCGGGGTCGACCCGTTGCAGTTGCCAGGTTACGCGGGACACGCATGAGCTGTGTGTTTGGTTTCGACTACGGCAGTCGCCTGATCGGCGTGGCCGTCGGCAATCGATTTACCGGAAGCGCGCGTGGGCTGGCCGCCATTGCGGTGCGGGAGGGCGAGCCCGACTGGTCGACGCTCGACACATTGCGCAACGAATGGCTGCCCGACACCCTGGTGGTCGGCCTGCCGCTCGGCCTTGATGGCGAGGAGCAGCCCGCCAGCAAGGGCGCCCGCCGCTTTGCCGACAAGCTCAACCAGCGTTACAACCTGCCGGTGCAGCTCACCGATGAGCGCTACAGTTCGCAGGAAGCCGCGCAGCGCTTCGCCAGCGCGCGTGCTGCGGGCCTGAAGAAAAAGCGCGATGCTGCCACGATCGATGCCGAAGCCGCCGCGGTCATTCTTGAGCGCTGGCTGGCTACTCCCGACACCACCGGACCTTAAGCACGGACTTCCGCCCGCCATGAGCTCTCGCCTGCGCCACCTCACCACCCTGGAACACCTGCCCCGCGAGACCATCGAGCGCCTGCTCGATCGCGCCGAGTCCATGCGCGAAGGCTGCGCCCACGGCACGCGCAAGCTGGACCTGCTGTCGGGCCGCACCATCCTCAACCTGTTCTTCGAGCCGTCCACGCGCACGCGCACCTCGTTCGAACTGGCCGCGCGCCGCCTCAGCGCCGACGTGATCAATTTCGACATCGGCTTCTCCTCCACCAGCAAGGGCGAAGCGCTGTTCGACACGCTGCATACGCTGGAGGCGATGCACCTGGATGCCATCGTGGTGCGCCACAAGATCTCCGGCACGCCGGAGGAACTGGTGCGTCATGCGATGAGCGGCGTGTCGGTGATCAATGCGGGCGACGGCAATCGCGCCCATCCCACCCAGGGCCTGCTCGATGTCCTGACCATCCGCCAGCACCGACCGGATTTCCGGCAGCTCACCGTGGTGATCTGCGGCGATGTGAAGCACTCGCGCGTGGCGCGTTCGGACGTCCATGCGCTCAAGGCGATGGGCGTGAAAGAAATCCGCCTGTGCTCGCCCAACGCGCTGATGCCCGATGAGTCGGAATTCCCCGGCTGCGTGATCACCGACGACTTCGACGCCGCCATCGAGGGCGCCGACGTAGTCATCATGCTGCGCCTGCAGAAAGAGCGCATGGCGGTGACCGACCTGCCCGACGAGGCCGCCTACTTCCACCGCTACGGCCTGGACAACCGCCGCCTCGCCCGCGCCGCCAAGGCCGCCCTGGTGATGCACCCCGGCCCGCTCAACCGCGGCATCGAGATCGCCCCCGAAGTGGCCGACGGCCCGCAGTCACGCATCCTCGAACAGGTCGGCAACGGCGTGTTCGTGCGCATGGCGGTGCTGGCCGAGGTGCTGGGCCGCTAAGCCCACCCTGGACCTTCGGCCACGGCTCGGCAGAGCCGTGGCTCACCGCGATAAGCCAAGAATGCAGGCATAATGCGCGGCGCAACACCACTTCACTCAAGGGATTAGACATGCGATCGACGACGCGCATAGCCGCGCTAAGCCTCGCCGGTGTCCTGCTGGCTGCATGCCATCACAAGGACAAGGACGCTCCGCTGGCCTTCGTACCGGCCGTTACACCGTACGTGGTGGGCAACCTCGACGTGCTGGACGACGACACGCGCAAGGCGCTGCTCGCCCAGGCCGATGCCCAGCTGCCGTCGGAACTGGTCCAGCTCCGCTCCGCCGCCGACGAAATGGCGGAAAAGGACCCCGACCTGTCCCGCTTGCTGAAGGCACTGATCGCCGAGCTGGATGGCAAGAGCATCGAGGCGTTCGCGCAGAATGCGGGCCTCAACATCAAGGGTCGCTCGGTCGTGTACGGCCTGGGCCTCTCGCCGGTCGCCCGCTTCGAGCTGGTTGATCCCAAGGCGTTCGATGCCTTCGTGGGTCGCCTGGAAGCCGCCTACGGCAAGCCGTTCGACACGGCTACCGTCGGTGGCCTGAGCTATCGCAAGCATGTCACCGCCGATAGCGGGTTGCAGGTGGTGCTGGCCGAGGTCGGCAAGCAGGCCGTTGCCGCCATCCTGCCCGCCGATGCGCCGGAAGCCACGCTGCGCCTGGCCTTCGGCCTGGATCGCCCGGAGAAGAATCTGCAGGACGACGGCCGCCTGGAAAAACTCGCCAAGGCGAAGGATTACCAGCCCTGGGCCATCGGCCAGGTCGATCTGGCTCGCTTGCTGCCGCTCGCAGCCAGCGGCAAGGACCCGTTGTTCAACACCTTGATCAAGGCGCACGCCGAGGCCGAATCGGCCAAGACGGGCGAGCCGGTGTCCAACCAGCTGAAGGTGTCGCCGGTGTGCGAAAGCGAAGCCGTGCGCATTGCCTCGCGCGTGCCGTCGGTGAGCTTTGGCTACACCAAGCTCGACGAAAAGCACCAGAACATCCGCTGGGATGTGGCCCTGGCGGACGACGTCACCAAGGCCTTCAGCGGCCTCAAGGTGGAGCTGCCGGGCCTTGGCGCCGCCGGCACCGCGCCGTTCGACATCAGCCTCGCCGTGCCCATCGTCCAGCTGCGCAGCTTCTGGGGCGCGCAGGCCGAAGCCGTGGCCGCCAAGCCATTCACCTGCCCCTCGCTGACCCAGCTCAACGAGGGCTTCGCCAAGATCGGCCTGATGACGCAGCAGGCGGCCGTGCCGCCGATCGGTGATCTGCTCGGTCTGCGCGTCGCACTCGACAGCTTCGAACCCGGCAGCAACGACGCCATGCCGAAGTTCAGCGGCCGTATTTTGATCGGCACCTCCAATCCCGCCGGCCTGCTCGCGATGGCGCAGATGGCCGCTTCCGGCCTGCAGCAGGTGAAGCTGACGACCGACGGCAAGCCGGTGGCGCTGCCGCCCGAAATCACCGCTCCGCTCGGCGCACCCGTGTGGGCCGCGATGGGTCCCAAGGCGCTCGCCCTGGCCGTAGGCCAGGGCGAAGACGTGAAGCTGGGTGAACTGCTCAACGCCGCCAGCGGCGACGCCGGTCGCCTGGGCCGACTCAGCCTGAGCGGCGACATGTACCAGGCCTGGGTGAAAGCCATGGCGCAGAAGGCCGAGCACATCGCCGAGATCACCGCAGCTTCGCAGTCGGACGACCCGCAGGCCCAGGCGACCGCCAAGGCGGCGGCTGAGCGCTCCAAGGCGCAGTTCGAATCCATGCAGGCACAGGCCGCGCGCATCAAGTCGCTCAACGGCGAATTGCACATGGAAAGCGCTGGACTCGTGATCACCAGCCAGACCGAACTGAAGTAATACCTCCATCGCGATGGAAACAAAACGGGGCGCCCAGGCGCCCCGTTTTTTTTGGCCATGTCGGTCCGATCAGATCGACAGCGCGGCCCGACGCTGCTGGCGCACGATGCTCAGGCCCAGGGCCAGTGCAAGCAGGATCACCACCACCACGAAGATCACCAGGCCCAGGTGTTCGCCGTGCATGCCCTGCTCGAAGCCGGCCGGCAAGGTGGCGCCCTGGGTCATCTCCATCGCCGACATGCCCGTATAGTGCATGCCGCATACGGCAACGCCCATCACCAGCGCGCTGCCCAGCATCTGCAGTTTTCCGCGCAGGTTGAAGRCCAGCCACAGCGCCGCCATCGAGGCCACCATGGCAATGCCCACCGACAGCGCCACGATGCTGCCGTCATAGGACACGATCGCCGAACTCAGCATGGCCGCCATGCCCAGATAGTGCATGCCCGCCACGCCCAGCCCCATCAAGACACCAGCCAACAGCAGGTTGATGAAGCGAAACGAGCCGCCACCGACGATCGCCAGACCCAACGAACACGCAACAATCGCCAGCAGTGCCGAGGCGATCGTCAGCGGAATATCGTAGGTCACCTGCACGCCCATGTTGCAGGCAATCATGGCGATGAAGTGCATCGCCCAGATCGCGCCGCCACCCATGGCCGTACCGGCGGCCAGAATGGCACCCCAGCGCTGCCGGCGACCCTGCGCCAGCGGTATGCCCAAGGCAAACTGCAGTGCGGTGAACGATCCCAACACGGATACGGCATACGACAACCCGACCAGCACTCCGTTGTAATGCTGATGCATGTCTTGCATGAAGTTCCCCTTGGTTGACTATGGATGCCCTGCGGTCACCGCCATGCTTCGCAGGCGGCGATCACTGGGATATGTCGAACACACACATGGCCGCGCCTTGGCTGTGGCAGCTGGTTTCGCGCACGAAGACCGCGCGTGCGCCCACCGATTCGGCCAGCAGGCCTTCGATGAATCCGCAGAAGAACCGCCCGCCCGACGCTCCGCCCGGCTGGCATAGCGGGCAAGCCTTCACGTGCAACTGGTGTTCCTGATGATCGACGGTCACCAGCACGCGCAGCGCCGGCACCGCGATGCGGCGTATCGCATCGGGCAGGCTCAATCTGGCGCCCAGCGCGAAATCGCGCTTGAACACCCAGTTGCCGGTACGCCGGCCGGCGAGATAGAGCGACGCATCGCGCGCCTCTTCGGCCACCGCGTATTCCAGATTGATCAGCCAGGGAAAGATGCGCGGATAGTCCTTCGCCATGTTCGGCAACATGCGCTCGACGCGCGCGACGTCGGCGCCTGCAGCGATCGATATGGCCTCCTGCACTTGAGCCGGTTTGGCTGCACTGGCGAAAGCCATGGCCGGGACAGGCGCAGGCCTGGTTGCACTGGCGGTGGCGCCCTCGTCGAATGGCGCCAGTTGCGGTCTCAAGGATTCGAAACTGAGTACGCGCGGATGGCTGCCCAACGCCTCCTCCAGTGCCAGCTGCCGATCATCCGGCCCGCGCAGCAGCAGGGTGAGGCAAGCGCCTTGTGCTTCCTGGACCAGGCGTTGGCGCAGCAGCACGTGGCCGTACTCCGTCACCACGCGGCCGAGCTCGACCAGCAGCCCTTCCCTACGCTCGGAAACTACCCGAACTTCCAACTCGGCCATGATTCCCCCCGAAATCAAGCCAGCACAGGTTTGTGCTATTGCTCGCAAATCTGCCGTATAGCCGTCTATTCCACAAGGCGGATTTTCAATTTGGCGACGTGGTTCACAGACTGGTTTTTTTATCGTTTCGTGAGCCTTTGCGTCTGCGTCAGCGCGCAGAAAGCTAGATCACGCCTCCTCACGCGATCATTGTGATCTCGATCACAGCTGCCACGATCTTAGTATCGCCAACACCGTTCCAACACATTCATGACATCGCCTTGGCATGGGTAATCGCGTGCTGAACAGGTTCCCCTTCCAGCCATGATTGATTCATACCCAAACTGTTTGGATGGAGTCACGGAGGCCGCGGCGAGCGGCAACCGTCTGTCTTATGGACAGCGATTCCCCACCACAGGAGATTCCCCATGCGCATGAACAACCTGTTCCGCAAGACGCTGATCGCCGCTGGTCTAGTGGCTGCCTTCTCGGCCATGCCTGTCGCACAGGTTGCCGCCCAGGACGCCATGCAGAAGTCGTCGGACAACCAGACCGTGCCCGATAAAACGGCCGATACCTGGATCACCACCAAGGTGAAGTCGGAGCTGGCGACGACCAAGAACGTCAAGAGCACTGATATTTCGGTGACCACGATGGACGGCGTGGTGACGCTCACCGGCACTGCCAGCAGCGCGGCCGAAAAGGCCAAGGTCGAAGGCGTGGCCAAGAAGGTGAAGGGCGTGAAGAGCGTCGACGCCAGCGGCCTGACCGTCGCCGATACCGCGAAGTAAGCCCTGCGCGCCGCACAGCGGCCGCCAAAACGAAGAAGGAGCCCTGTTGGGCTCCTTCTTTTTGGCATCGTTACGACAATCTCAGCGGTGTAGCAGACCGCCGCCGAAGTTCTGCGAGTCCTTGGTTTCTTCCAGCTCCACGCCGTCCAGGCCTTGCGACAAGGTGTGTGCATCGCCGCCTTGTGCAAGCTTGATGCGCAGGCGCACTTCGTTGGAACTGTCCGCGTGACGCAGGGCGTCCTCGTAGGAGATCTCGCCGGCATGATAGAGCTCGACCAGGCTCTGGTCGAAGGTCTTCATGCCTAAGTTGGTGGACTCCTTCATCACTTCCTTGAGCTTGTGGATCTCGCCCTGGCGGATGTAATCCTGCACCAGGGGCGTACCCAGCAGCACTTCCACCGCCACGCGACGCGCCTTGCCGTCGGGCGTGGGGATCAGCTGCTGCGCGACCACGCCCTTGAGGTTGAGCGACAAGTCCATGAACAGCTGGGAGCGGCGGTCTTCGGGGAAGAAGTGCAAGATGCGGTCCATCGCCTGATTGGCGTTGTTCGCATGCAGCGTGCACAGGCACAGGTGACCGGTTTCGGAGAAGTTGATCGCGTGTTCCATCGTTTCACGCGTACGCACTTCGCCGATCATGATCACGTCGGGCGCCTGGCGCAGCGTGTTCTTCAGCGCGTTGTCCCAGCTGTCGGTATCGATGCCCAGCTCGCGCTGCGTGATGATGCAGCCCTCGTGCTTGTGCACGTATTCGATCGGGTCTTCGATGGTGATGATGTGACCGGTCGAGTTGGCGTTGCGGTAGCCGATCATCGAAGCCAGCGAGGTCGATTTACCGGTACCGGTACCGCCCACGAAGATGATGATGCCGCGCTTGGTCATCGCCAGCTGCTTGATCACCGGCGGCAGGCTCAGTTCCTCGATGGTCGGGATCTTCGACTCGATGCGACGCAGCACCATGCCCACGCAGTTGCGCTGGTAGAAGCACGACACGCGGAAACGACCCACACCCTGCGCCGAGATGGCGAACTGGCATTCGTGGGTCTTTTCGAACTCTTCGCGCTGCGAGGGCGTCATCACGTTCAGCACCATGTCGCGCGACTGCTGCGCGGACAGCGGGCTCTGGGTGATCGGCACGACGCGTCCCTGCACCTTCATTGACGGCGGCACGCCGGCCGTGATGAACAAGTCGGAGGCCTTCTTGTGCACCATCAACTTGAGGAAGGAGGTGAAATCGAAGTCGCTCATGGGAACCCCCGCAAATCGTGAATAGCAAACAGCGAATGGGAAAAGCAGGAACCGCGCAGGATGGAGTAACCCAATGTGCTTTGACTGTTCCCGATGTGCTTTGCCCTAGTTACCCCTTGAAGATGTCCTTGTTGCGCGCATAGCCAATCGCCTGCTGACGCGTCACCAGGCCGCGCTTCACCAGGTCTTGCAGGTTCTGGTCGAGCGTCTGCATGCCGTGCTGCTGGCCGGTCTGGATGGACGAGTACATCTGCGCCACCTTGTCCTCGCGGATCAGGTTACGGATCGCGGGGATGCCCACCATGATCTCGTGCGCCGCGATACGACCGCCGCCCACCTTCTTCAGCAGCGACTGCGAGATCACCGCGCGCAGCGACTCGGACAGCATCGAGCGCACCATCGGCTTTTCGCCGGCGGGGAACACGTCGATGATACGGTCGATGGTCTTGGCGGCCGAACTGGTGTGCAGCGTGCCGAACACCAGGTGGCCGGTTTCCGCCGCGGTCAGCGCCAGCCGGATGGTTTCCAGGTCGCGCAACTCGCCCACCAGCACATAGTCGGGATCTTCGCGCAGTGCCGAACGCAGCGCCTCGTTGAAGCCGTGCGTGTCGCGATGCACTTCGCGCTGGTTGATCAGGCACTTCTGCGAGGTGTGCACGAATTCGATCGGATCCTCGATGGTGAGGATGTGGCCGTATTCGTTCTTGTTGATGTGGTCGACCATCGCCGCCAGCGTGGTGGACTTGCCCGAACCGGTCGGGCCAGTCACCAGGATCAATCCCTGCGGCTGCTCGATCAGCTCGCGGAACACGCCGGGCGCGGCCAGGTCTTCCAGCGTGAGCACTTCGGACGGAATGGTACGGAACACCGCACCCGCGCCGCGGTTCTGGTTGAACGCATTGACGCGGAAGCGCGCCAGGCCGGGTATCTCGAAGGAGAAGTCGACTTCGAGGAATTCTTCGTAGTCGCGGCGCTGCTTGTCCGACATGATGTCGTAGATCAGCGAGTGGACCTGCTTGTGCTCGAGCGCGGGGATATTGATGCGGCGAACGTCGCCGTCCACGCGGATCATCGGCGGCAGGCCGGCGGACAAGTGCAAGTCCGAGGCCTTGTTCTTCACCGAGAAGGCAAGCAGTTCGGCGATATCCATCTGGTTTCCCCTTGAACCCAATCATCTGGATGGCAAACGCCCGGGCGGGAGGCGGTTTTCCCCAGACGCGGCAACGCGGCGCATAGGCGCCGAGCCGTGCGACAGGTCCGTTCCCCGTTCCCAAGCTGCTGGCCGATACTACTCGCCGCGCGGGCCGCGCCACCAGTCTTTCCTTTGGCCGTAAGCCGCAAACTGCGGACCAGGTTGGATGTTGCTGTGCTTAGGCCCGTCCAGAGGGCACTTCCGCCACAGGACGCGCGGCCCCGGGCTCCGGTAAGGTACGGACCCATTAGTGAGGACCCTGCATGACACGTATCGCTTTCATCGGCGGCGGCAACATGGCGCGCAGCCTGATCGGCGGCCTGCTCAAGACCGGCGTGGCCGCCTCATCGATCACCGTGGCCGAGCCCCGCGCCGACGCGCGCCAGGAGCTGGGCCGCGAGTTCGGCATCGCCAGCTATGCCGAGAACCGCCTCGCCGCCGCGGAGGCCGATGTGCTCGTGCTGGCGGTGAAACCGCAGATCATGCCGGCCATCCATGCCGAGCTGCTGGACACCCTGGTGCGCCAGCGCCCCATGCTGATCTCCATTGCGGCAGGCGTGCGCATCGACCAGCTCGAACGCTGGTTCGGCCACGCCCTGCCGATCGTGCGCTGCATGCCCAACACGCCCTCGCTGATCGGTGCGGGCGCCACCGGCCTGTTCGCCAACCGGCGCACCAGCCCGGAACAGCGCGCCAAGGCGCAACACATCATGGATGCCGTGGGCCTTACCCGCTGGGTCGAGGACGAGTCGCTGATGGATACCGTCACCGCGGTGTCCGGCTCCGGTCCGGCCTATTTCTTTGCGATGGTGGAGGCGCTGGAACACGCCGCGTTCGCCCAGGGCATGTCGCGTGAAACCGCGCGTGCGCTGGCCGCGCAGACCTGCCTTGGCGCCGGCCGCATGCTGGTGGAGAGCGGCGAAGACCCCGGCGTGCTGCGTCAGCGGGTGACCTCGCCCAACGGCACCACCCAAGCTGCCCTGGAAAGCCTCGCCGCCGATCATTTCGCCCAGACCGTCGCCCACGCCGTGGCTGCCGCCACGCGCCGTGGCGCCGAGCTGGCCGCTGCCCTGGACAATGCCTCGTGAGTTACCTAGTCAACGCCCTCTCCTTCCTGGTCGAACTGGCCTTCGGCGCCGCCGCCGCGCTGTTCGTGCTGCGCCTGCTGGCCGAAGCCAGCCGCGTGGACTTCCACAATCCGCTGAGCCAGTTTGTCTACCGCACCACCAACCCGGTGCTGGCGCCGATCCGTCGCCTGCTGCCGAACTGGCGCCGACTCAATGTGGCGGCCCTGCTGATCGTGTGGCTGCTGATGCTGATCAAGCGCATCGTGCTGTTCGCCCTGCTCGGGCTGTTTCCGCACGTGCTCGGACTGTTGGTGCTGTCCATTGCAGACACCCTGGACTTCATCGCCATGTTCTACGTGGTGCTGATCTTCATCTGGTCGCTGATGAGTCTGTTTCAGGTCGAGACCTATCATCCGGTCTATCGACTGGCCGGCAGCCTGGTGTCACCGCTGCTGCGTCCGCTGCGCGGCAAGCTCACCGCCGGTGGCCTGGATTTCGCGCCGTGGGTGGTGATGATCGTGCTGATCCTCGCGCGCCTGCTGCTGGTCTCGCCGCTGACCGATCTCGGCGCGCGCCTGGCGCTGGGTCTCTGAACCCTTTCCACGTCCATGACGCTCTCGTTGCCGGCACACATCGCCGGCCGTCGCGCCCTGGACGCTTCATCGTCATGTCAAACCTCTCTCCTGGAGAATTCACCGCATGAAAGCGACCCTGCCCAACCTGCGCCGCCGCCTGCTGGTGCTGGCCCTTGCCGCCGCCTCGGTCGGCAGCGCGTATGCCGCCAGCTCCACCGCAGCACCGACGACGACCAAGCCCGACGTGGTCGCCGATCACATCGACACTTCGGTCAAGCCTGGCGACGACTTCTTCGAATTCGCCAACGGCGCCTGGCTCAAGGCCCATCCGATCCCGCCCGAGGAATCGCAGTGGGGTATCGGCCAGGTGGTGCAGGACGAGCTGTACGCGAAACTGCGCAAGATCAGCGAGGACGCCGCCGCCAACAAGAGCGCCGCCCCCGGCAGCGACGAACAGAAGATCGGCGATTTCTGGACCATCGCGATGGACCAGGCGCTGGCCGACCAGCTCGGCATCACCCCGCTGAAGGACGAACTGGCGCGCATCGATGCCGTGCACGATGTGAATTCCGCCCTCGACGAAGCGTTCGCCCTGCAACTGCTGGGCGTGGGGCCGTTCTTCGACTTCTCCGTGCAGCAGGATGAAAAGCAGAGCGACGTGATGGCCGTGCACCTGTGGCAAGGCGGTCTTGGCCTGCCGGAGCGCGACTATTACTTCAACCAGGAAAAAGGTGTCGCCAAGGTGCGCACCGCGTATGTGGAACACCTGCACCGCACCTTCCGCATGCTGGGCAAGAGCGACGCCGAGGCTGCCAACAGCGCCAAGCAGGTGATGGCGCTGGAAACCGCGTTGGCCAAGGTATCGCGCCCGCTCGCCGATCTGCGCGATCCCGAGAAGAACTACAACAAGATGGCGCCGGCCGATGTCACGGCCAAATACACGCCTGCCATTGCATGGAACACGCGCCTGACCGGATGGAAGCTGCCGGCCAGCACGGTGATCGTCGGCCAGCCGGAATTCTTCAGCGGCATGCAGGCCTTGCTGGCCAAGACACCCACGCCCGTCTTGCGCGATTACATGCGCGCGCGCCTGGTGGACGCATACGCCAGTTACCTCAGCGCGGATTTCGACAACGAACACTTCGACTTCTACGGCCGCACGCTCAAGGGCCAGGCGCAGCAGAAGCCGCGCTGGAAGCGCGCCTTGCGCGCCGAGAACAATGCGCTCGGCATGATCCTTGGTCGCATCTATGTGAAGGACTATTTCTCCGAGGCCTCGAAGCAGCGCTACAACACGATGGTGGAAGCCATCCGTACCGCCTACGGCGAGCGCATCGACCAGCTTGACTGGATGAGCCCCGCCACCAAGGCCAAGGCGCACGAAAAACTGGCGGCGATCACCAAGAAGGTGGGCTACCCGGACAAGTGGAAGGATTATTCCAAGCTCACCATCGGCCGCACCTCGTACGCGCAGAACATGATGAATGCCACGCGCTGGCAAGCCGAAGACATGATCAGCAAGTTCGGCAAGCCGGTGGACCGCAACGAGTGGGAGATGACCCCGCAGACGTACAACGCCTACTACAACCCATCCAACAACGAGATCGTGCTGCCCGCCGCGCAGTTCATGATCCCGGGTTTCGCCGACAACCAGATCGATGATGCGGTCGTCTACGGCTACGTCGCCGCCTCCACCATCGGCCACGAAATCACCCACGGCTTCGACGACGAAGGCCGCCAGTACGACGCCAAGGGCAACCTGGTGGACTGGTGGACCAAGGAAGACGCCACTCGCTTCAAGCAGCGCGCCGACGTGATGGTCAAGCAGTTCAATGCCTACGAACCGCTGCCCGGCCTGCACATCAACGGCGAAGCCAGCCTCGGCGAAAACATCGCCGACTTCGGCGGCATCATGATCGGCATCGATGCGTTCAAGAAAACCGAGCAATACAAGAAGGGCGAAAAGATCGCCGGCTACACGCCGATGCAGCGCTTCTTCCTCGGCTATGCCCTGGGTTGGCTGTCACAGGAACGCCAGGAACAGCTGCGCACCGGTCTGCTCTCCGACGTGCATGCACCGGCCAAGTGGCGCGTGAATGGTCCGCTGTCGAATGTGCCGGATTTCTATGAGGCGTTCGACGTGAAACAGGGCCAGCCGATGTGGCGGCCGGAGAATCAGCGGGTGAAGATCTGGTAATGCCTTTTTGATCCCTCTTCCTTCCGGGAGAGGGATCGCTGGGTCTGTGGGAGCGCACCCTGTGCGCGACAGTCACGCTGCGGCGTATCGCTCCG
>NZ_JBFTRY010000061.1:0-18895 GCF_056399745.1 Dyella sp. 01N36 | reverse complement strand
CTGGTGGTGCTGGTGCTGCGCTTCGTGCCGCCCTTGACCTCGGCGGTGATGATGGAGCGCCAGCTGGGCGCGCTCATCCATGGCGAGAAAGACTTTCGCCTGCAGCATCGGTGGGTGCCCTGGAGTCAGGTGTCGCCGTATGTGCCACTAGCGATGGTGGCCGGCGAGGACCAGAAGTTCCCCTACCACCATGGCTTTGATTTCGACTCCATCCAGACCGCCGTTGATGCCGCCGATGAAGGCCGTCGCCTGCGCGGCGCCAGCACGATCAGCCAGCAGACGGCCAAGAACCTGTTCCTGTGGAACGGGCGCAGTTTCATCCGCAAGGGGCTGGAAGCATATTTCACCGTGCTGATCGAGCTGACCTGGCCCAAGCAACGCATTCTCGAGGTGTATATGAACATCGCGGAGCTGGGCGATGGCATCTACGGCGTCGGTGCGGCCAGCGACGCGTATTTTCATATGGCCCCGGCGCGCCTTGGCGCGGCGCAGGCGGCGCGCCTCGCCGCGGTGCTGCCCAGCCCTCGACGCTTCCACGCGGATCGCCCCACGCCTTACGTACAGAGCCGTGCGAACTGGATCCAGCAGCAGATGGGGCAACTGGGCGGCCCGGGTTACCTGCAAAGCCGACAGCCCCCGCGCGACACGCGGCGACACTGAGGCTCGCCCCGCGACCTGCCAGTGCACTAGCATGYGCCCACTCTCCGGGGAATCGTCGCGCCTGCCATGTCACGCCTAACCGTTGTCGTGCCGGCCTATAACGAGGCAGCCGTGCTGCCAAGCTTCCACCTCCGCCTGAGCCAGGTGCTGGACGAACTGCCGTTCTCTTGCGACGTGCTTTACGTCGACGACGGCAGTACCGACGCCACCTGGGAACTCATCAACACCCTGGCCGCCGGCGACGCCCGCGTCGGCGCGATCAAACTCTCGCGSAACTTCGGCAAGGAAGCGGCGCTGACCGCCGGCCTGGATCAGGTCGACGCCGATGCCGCCGTCGTGATCGATGCCGACCTGCAGGACCCGCCGGAGCTGATTCCCTCGCTGGTGGAGCGCTGGCACGCGGGCTTCGATGTGGTCTATGCCACGCGCAACACGCGCCAGGGCGATACCGGCTTCAAGCGTTTCACCTCGGCCCTGTTCTATCGCAGCATGGAACAGGTCTCCGATATCCAGGTGCCGCGCGACACCGGCGATTTCCGCCTGCTGTCGCGCCGCGCGCTGGACGCCTTGCGCCAGCTGCGCGAGCGCCAGCGCTTCATGAAGGGGCTGTTCACCTGGATCGGCTATCGGCAGACGGCCGTCCATTACCTGCGCGAGCCACGCCAGGCCGGCGCCAGCAAATGGAATTATTGGCGCCTGCTGCAGCTGGCCGTCGAAGGCTTCACCTCGTTCTCCACCGCGCCCCTGCGGCTGGCCACCTGGACGGGCGTACTGGCCTCGCTGCTCGCCTTTCTGTTTGGCATCTGGGTGTTCGGCAAGGCGATGCTGCTCGGCGATCCGGTGCGTGGCTACCCGTCCCTGATGGTGGTGATCCTGTTCATGGGCGGCGTGCAGCTGCTCGCACTGGGCGTGATCGGCGAGTACCTGGGGCGCAACTATGCCGAGAGCAAACAGCGTCCGCTGTACTTCATCGAAGAGCGTTACGACGAGCGTCCCAAGCCCTGAGCGGCTTTCGCCGCGCGCTTCACATCGGGCCAACACCACGTCCGCGCGGCGGCGCTAGACTCCCTGCATGCGGCCGATCGGCGGCCTCCTGGGAGGTTCAAGCATGCGACAAGTCAAGCATTTGCTGGAAGGCAAGGGCACCGACATTTTCAGCATTGCACCGGACGCGCCCGTGCTCGAAGCGATCAAGCACATGGCGGAACGCCGAGTCGGCGCGCTGCTGGTGATGCGCGAGGATCGGCTGGTGGGCATCGTCTCCGAACGTGACTACGCCCGTAAGGTGATCCTGCAGGGTCGTTCCTCCGCGCAGACCGCGGTCTCGGAGATCATGAGCAGCCCGCCGCTGACGGTGGGGCCCGATACCGACGTATTCGACTGCATGCGCCTGTGCACCGACAGCCGCATCCGTCACCTGCCCGTGGTGACCGGCGAACGGGTCGTGGGTGTCATCTCCATCGGCGACCTGGTGAAGGAAGTGATCGACGCCCAGGCCGAACAGATCGAACAACTGCAGCGCTACATCACCAGCTGAGCGACGCTCAGGCTTTGGCGGTTTCGGCCTGCGCGGCCGCGTCCTCTCCGGCCCGCTGCTCCGGCAGCAGGTCGGGTGAATGACCGGCGCGCGCAGCCACCCACGTGGCCACCACCGCGACGCCCGCACCGATGCCGGCCATGCCGGTGGCTGCCATGCCCAGCGTGCCAAGCACGCTCACGCCACTGGTGACCAGCACGTCGCCGAAACGCCAGATCGCCGTCTCCACGAAGTTCTTGCCCTTGTAGCGCGTCTCGCGCGGCACGCGGGTGTACAGCGCGTCGACCGCCGGCTTGGTCATGCCATAGGCGAAGCCCCGCGAGCCGACCAGCATGATCGAGAGCATCGGCACCATGGCACCGAACAGGCTGACGTTGCCGATGCCCACGATCACCAGCAACACGAGCAGCACGAAGTTCACGATCGAAGGCAGCACCAGCCCCGGGCCCGCTCCCTTGCGCACCAGCAGCCAGCGCGTCAGCGTCAGTTGCAGCACCGCGCCGAGCAGGTTCGCGTAGAGATCCAGGTCGTTGTAGAACGAGGTGCGCGCCACCCGATCCGGCAGATGCGCCTTGGTGTAGTCGGCCATCAGCGCATAGGCCAGCGTGCCGATGCCATCACCCAGCACCATCAGCACCGCCATGTAGCGCAGGAACGGACGCGTCCACAATTCCTTGATGCCGGCCCACAGCGAACCGCCGATGGGTTCGTCGTTGCGCGCCTCTTCGCGGCAATCGTGTCGAGAGGAGAGTGTCACCAGCAGGGTCAGCGCGATCACCAGCGCCACCGCCGAGACCACCAGCAATGAGGCCACGCCGATGACCTGCACCAGGAACTTGGTGACCAGCGGCCCGAAGATGGCGCCGGCCATGCCGCCCAGCGCGATCAGCGGAAACACGCGACGCGCCTGCACGCTCTTGAAGATGTCCGCCATGAAGCTCCAGAACAGCGACACCACGAACAGGTTGAACACGCTGACCCAGATGAAGAAGCCCACGCCGAGCGTGCGCGCACCGATACGATCCTGCGCCATGAAGGCCGGCACAAAGGCGAGCAGGCAGGCGACGAAGAAGCTGTAGCTCCAGCCGAGCAGTCGCTTGCGCGAAAAATGCGAGACCAGCGCGCCGAACACCGGCGTCAGCAACAACATCACGCCGAAGGTGCTGGCGTAGAACAGGGGTAGCGATTGGGAGCCGACGGCGCCACTGAGCTGGTCGCGCACAGGCCGGATGATGTAATAGGCCGTCATCACGAAGAAGAAGGCCACTGCCGAGAGGATCGACGCGAGGCCTTCGTTCGCTGCGGCGGGTCGGGGGGTATTCACCGGCGTTTCCAGCGGGGGTCCGTCACAGACTAGCATGCGGCCTAGCGAACGCCGACAAGGACCAGGGGATTGGGATGACCTACGACATCATCATCGTCGGCGCAGGCTCGGCCGGTTGCGTGCTGGCCAACCGCTTGAGCGCCAGCGGCAGCAAGCGCGTGTTGCTGCTCGAAGCCGGGCCGTCGGACTGGCATCCATTGATCCACATGCCGGCAGGCATCGCGCGCCTGGCCAACAACCGGCGCCTCAACTGGAACTACCGCACCGAACCGCAGGCGCAGCTGTATGACCGCACGCTGTGGTGGCCCCGCGGCAAAACCTTGGGCGGCTCCAGTTCGATCAATGCCATGTGCTACGTCCGCGGCGTACCGGGAGACTACGATCGCTGGGCGCAGGCCACCGGCGATGCGCGCTGGTCATGGGAGCAGGTGCTGCCGTGGTTCCTGCGCAGCGAAGACAACACGCGCGGCGCCAGCAGCCTGCATGGCAGCGGTGGTCCGCTGGGCGTCAGCGACCTTCGGTATCGCAATCCGCTGTCGGAGGTGTTCATCGACAGCGCCCTGAGCGCCGGCTACCAGCGCAATGACGACTTCAACGGCCCGAGTCAGGACGGCTTTGGCTTGTATCAGGTGACCCAGCGCCACGGCGCGCGCTGCTCCACTGCAGCGGCTTATCTGCGACCCGCGAAGGAGCGACCGAATCTCCAGGTGCGTACCGGCGCCCTGGCGGCGCGCGTGGTGATCGCCCAAGGGCGCGCGGTCGGGGTGCAACTGCAAGGCAGCGATGTACTGATCGAAGGCGGCGAGGTGATTCTTGCCGGCGGTGCGGTAAACACGCCGCAGCTGCTGATGCTTTCCGGCATCGGGCCGGCCGATCATCTGCGCGAACATGGCATAGCCGTGCAGGTCGATCAGCCCGGCGTGGGCGCGAATCTGCAGGATCACCTGGACATCTGCACGCTCGACGGCAGCACGCAGAGGATCACCTACGACCATCTCAACGAACTGGCGGCAGGGTGGCGCTTCCTGCGTCATCGCGAGGGGCCGGGCACCTCCAACATCGCCGAGGCCGGCGGCTTCGTGCGCAGCCGGCTGGCCTCGGACGAACGCTGCGACCTGCAGTTCCATTTCGTGCCGGCGCTACTGGATGACCACGGCCGCCATCGCCTGCCCGGTTACGGTTACACCGTGCATGCCTGCTGCCTGCATCCGCGCAGCCGCGGCATGCTGCGACTGCGCTCGGCGGATCCCGCCGAGCCCATCGCCATCCACCCCAATTATCTGGGTGATGCCGAAGGGCACGATCTCCAGCGCATGATCGAAGGCGCCCGCCTGTCGCGTGAGATCCTCTCGCAATCCGCCTTCAACCGGTTTCGCGGCGCGCCGGTTTTTCCCGAACGTGCAATCGCCAGCGATGCCGAGTACGCCGACTTCATCCGGCGCAAGGCGGAGACCATCTATCACCCGGTGGGAACCTGCCGCATGGGCGGCGACAGCGATGCGCCGCTGGACAGCGAGCTGCGTGTACGCGGCGTGCAGAACCTGCGCGTGGTCGATGCATCGGCGATGCCCAGCCTGCCCACCGGCAACACCAATGCGCCGGTCATCATGATCGCCGAGCGGGCCAGCGCGCTGATCCTGAATGAAACCAAGCAGGCGGCGGGATTGTCCCAGTAGATCCATCCGCCATATGGGCAGAGGATTTTCCAGGTTTCCTGCGCTACTCTCCGGCGGCCGTCATGGATCGACCTGGCTCAACGCCCAGCTCGCTCCGAGCTGTCCTTCGACCCGCGTCACGCGACGCCCAGCCCATTCGAACAGCATGACGTTACGCACGCTTCCACTGCTCATTGCCGCCGCCCTGGGATGGGCCGGCACCCTGCCCGCCGCATATGCGGCGGCACCGGCGAACGACGCCAACGTTTCTGCGTCCTCGCCGGGCGTGCCTGCCGATCGCATGAAGGACACGCTGAGTGCTTACCAGCAGTGGCTGGGGCGCGTGGATCAGCGCAACGTGGTGGCCGGTTTGGCGACCGCCGTGGTGGCCGACAACAAAGTCGTGTTCGAAGACACCATCGGTTACGCCAACGCCGCCACGCGCGAGCCGGTGACGCCCGAGACGGTGTTCCGGCTGGCATCGCTGTCCAAGGCGTTCGCGACGGCCCTCACGGGCGTGCTGGTGGGCAATGGCAAGCTCTCCTGGGATACCAGGCTCGTCAACGTGCTGCCGTTCTTCCGGCTCAAGAGCGACAGCGCCGCGCAGCAGGCGACGGTGCGCGACATTCTCGGCCAGCGTCTGGGCCTGCCCAAGAACACCTACGACAGCATGCTCGAGGACAACGTGCCCTATGAAGAACTGGTGCGCCGGCTCGACGAGGTCTCGCTTACCTGCGATGTGGGTCAGTGCTATGGCTATCAAAACATCGCTTTCAGCCTGATCGGCGACGTGGTCTATGCGCAGACCGGCGACTTCTTCACCCGCCAGGTCGACAAGAACATCTTCTTCCCGCTGGGCATGAAAACGGCGAGCTACGGTCGCGAAGCACTGGAAGCGAGCAAGAGCTGGGCACGCCCGCATCGTCCCGGCAGCAACGGCTGGATTCCGTTCGAGCCCAAGGATGCCTATTACCGCGTGGCTCCCGCGGCGGGCGTCAATGCGAGCCTGAAGGACATGGAGCAGTGGTTGATCGCGCAGATGGGCGGTCGACCGGATGTGCTGCCGGCCTCGCTGCTCAACACGCTGCACGCACCGGAGGTGTCCACCCCGGTCGAGATGCATTCGGCGCCGTGGCGTCGCGCGCGGCTGGAGGATGCCTCCTACGCGCTGGGCTGGCGCGTGTTCGATTACGAAGGCGAAACGATGATCTTCCACGCCGGCGCGGTCGAAGGCTATCGCACCATGATCGGCTTCCTGCCCCGGCAGCACGTGGGCCTGGTGATGATGTGGAACTCCGCCGATCCCCTGCCCGCCGGCCTGCTGCCGATGGTATTCGACAGCCTGCTCGGGCTTCCGCACGTGGATTGGGCGGGCATCGAAAGCGATGCGCCGGCAGCCAACACGGCCAAGGGCAAGACGCGCAAGAAGAGCAAGAGCGCGACCACGGCGCACGGCAGCAAGCGCTAACGACCAGCCCATGAAAAAAGCGCCGCATGTTTCCATGCGGCGCTTTGCGTTGCCGGGCGCTGGCCGCCAGTGCGGCCAGTCATCCATCAGTTGAGCTTGAACACGATGCGGCGCTTGTCCTGCGACGACACCGGGCTGCCGTCCTGCGTGGCCGGCTGGTACTTCCAGCGACTCACCGCTTCGGTGGCTGCACGATCGAACACGTGACGCGGCTCGGCATCCACCACCTTGACGTCGTCCACCGTGCCTTCGGGCGTGATGGTGAAGGCCACTTCCACCCAGCCTTCCTGGTTCGCACGGACGGCGGTGGTCGGATAGCGCGGCGGCACGTTGCGCAACAGCACGGCCGGATGCGTACCGGCGGCACTCGCCGTCCCGCTGTTGCCGGCGCTGGCGGTGGTGGGCGAGGCCTGCTGCTGACGGGCCGCTTCCGCCGCCTGTTGCTGCGCCGCGCGTGCCTGTGCCGCACGCTGGTCGGCCAGCGCCTTCTGCTGGGCTTCGGCAGCAAGGCGATCGGCATCGGCCTTATCCGACGCTGCCTTTTGCGTGGCCAGCTGCTGTTGCTTCTCCTTGTCCGAGGCCAGCTGCTGCTCGCGATCGAGCAACTTGCGCTGGGCATCGAGCTTGGAGCGCAGGATGGTCAGCRTGTAGTTCGCCGGGTCGGCCTTGGTGAGCAGATCGATCTGTCGCTGGGCTTCGTTGAAGTCGCGCTGGTTGATCGCCTGTTCGGCCACGCTGGCGCCCACCGGAAAGGTCTCGCGCAGCGCATCGGTGGCCACCGGGTTGCCCGGTTGCTTCTCCAGCACCTTTAGATAGAACTCGAAGGCGTTGTTGCCGGCCGGGGCCAGCAGACGCTGTTCGTTGACCGCCTTGCGGGCTTCCGAGAGCAGCTGGTTCATGCTCATGGCGGCCACGTTGACCGGTGGTGGCGGTGCTTCAGGACCCGCCTTTATCGGCGTGGACGGATGCGCACCGACGTCGGCATCGACCAGGTCCTGGTGCGGTTTGATGATGAGGAACCAAGAAGCTGCGGCAAGGACGGCAACGACAGCAACAATGGCAATGGCAGCGGGCCGAATGGCCCCACGCGCGTAGCTACGCGCATGATGTTTGTTTCGGGTAT
The DNA here is from genome assembly GCF_056399745.1 of Dyella sp. 01N36. Taxonomy (NCBI): domain Bacteria; kingdom Pseudomonadati; phylum Pseudomonadota; class Gammaproteobacteria; order Lysobacterales; family Rhodanobacteraceae; genus Dyella; species Dyella sp. 01N36. The sequence continues at coordinate 11,128 of NZ_JBFTRY010000061.1, read as the reverse complement.
CCATGATCTCTCACCGAGTGGCATCAGATACCCGCGCTTTTTCCCCCTGTGAATCCAGGAGCGGCAGCCTCCCCAGGCCACCGCGGCGCGGATGTGTGAAAGGTAACCGTAATGCAGCACTACGGCAAATCGGTCGTCGTGTCGGCGACTAGCCGCACATCGCGTCGTATCGGGCTTGCTCGGGCGTCGCTGACGCCTGACCGTCGTCGCTAGGAAATTTTCTTACCCAAGATTCCGCCGAGGTAATGCTCTCTGTCTCCTGTAGGAGCGCACTTGTGCGCGACAACCCTACGGAGCCGTGCCCCCGGTCGCGCACAAGTGCGCTCCTACAGAGTTTTTCAGGCCCCACAAACGAAGCGTCCCGGCAAGGGCCGGGACGAGTCGCTCTTTCGAAGGACTCTCCCCGCGCTGGGCACCGCGGGGAGAAAAGTCGTTCTTGCTTGTTATTAAGAGTAACGCTTAAAGCTTACTTCTTGGCCTTGGGGGCCTTGGCAGCCTTGGGGGCCTTCGCAGCCTTGGTCGCCTTGACGACCTTGGCAGCGGCAGCCTTCTTCACGGTGCGCTTCTTAGCAACAGCCTTCTTCGCAACCTTCTTGGTCGCGACCTTCTTCACGGCAGCCTTCTTGGCAGCGGCCGGGCGCTTCTTAGCAACAGCCTTCTTGGCGACCTTCTTGGCAGCCTTCTTGGCGGCCGGCTTGCGGGCGACCGGCTTCTTGGCAGCGGTCTTCTTCACGGCGGTCTTCTTGGACGCCTTCTTGGCGGCCTTCTTTGCGGTGGCTTTCTTGGCAGTGGCCATAGTTCGTCTCAGCTCCTCATCAGTTGGCAGTGGTTGCCCAGTAAAAGCGTGCAGGAACGCCTCAACCAGCAGATCGCTGTTCGTGGCGTGCCGAAGATTGTTCACCTGACGACGGGTGCGTTCGTCAGACAAGGGCCTCAAAATGTGCAATGGGATCGAGACCGTGATCTTGCGTACTGCGCCGGCCTTCTCTCCATGATCGACATAAGGCTTGATGAATTTCGATGTTGCCATGGCACCCGTTCTCCGTGTTCCGATGCGAAAGCTATTCCTGAAGATTTCAGCTGTCAATTGATTTTAACCATTAAATCAATCCGTTTCATCCACCCCCGGGAGGGTCCAAACCCCCGCCAGACAAGGCCTTACGGGGGTTTGAAGGCATTTTCGTTTGGACGTCCATACATCCAGATGTTAATGCCCTTTTGATTACCTCGACACCGACAAAACCGCTTAAAACAAGCCATTTTGTCTTTTCCGTGCACAGCCGCCTGACAGACGTGCGTCTCACAAGTCGAGACACATCAACGACATGCCGGGGGCCTCCCCGGCACACCCCTTTTGATGAACGAAAGGCGACTGAATTTATTTTTTCAAAGACCGGTCCGGAGGGTCGTTCCGGACCGTCATCGGCAGGTCCGGAGGCGTCGAAGAGGGTCGACTCGCGACGCGACCCCGGCTTGCCGGATCGCCATGTTGGACTTCTATCGGCATGGACGGCGATAACTTCAACGTAAAAATCGACGCCTCCAATCCTCTCCGGATCGGTTCTTCGCGCGTCGAAAAAACCGATCCCGCGACTCAAAAAGAAGCCGGCCGCTTGAGGCGGCCGGCATCGGGTGCAGCATCGAACGTCAGGGCTTAGTGGTCTTCGTTTTCGACCAGCTCGGCGTAGGCGTCGGCGTCGAGCAGCTCATCGAGCTCGCCGCGATCGCTGGCGCGGACCAGGAAGATCCAGCCGTTGCCGAAGGCGTCTTCGTTGATGGTTTCGGGCTTGTCGTTGAGCTCTTCGTTGACCGCCACGATCTCGCCGGAGACCGGGCTGTAGATGTCCGAAGCGGCCTTGACCGACTCGACCACGGCAACGCCGTGACCGGCCTGCACGCTCGCGCCGATCTCCGGCAGCTCGACGTACACCAGGTCACCAAGCTGGCCCTGGGCGTGGTCGGAGATACCCACGCGAACCAGGCCGTCGTCTTCGACGCGGGCCCATTCGTGGGACTTGAGGAATTTCAGATCGCCGGGAATCTCGCTCATGATCGGATCCAGTCGTTGGTATGGGTCGTGGGTGGAGCGCCAATTCTAGCTGCCTTCACCCGATGGGCAACACGGGCTTAGCCCGTGCCGCATTGATGCCTGAAGTCAGATGCCTTCGCAGGGTTGGCCGTCGCGCACGAAGGGGTATTTCACGATGCGTACCGGCACTTCGCGGCCGCGGATATCCACGCGCACGTCACCCGGCTCGCCGACCGGAATGCGCGCAAACGCCACCGCCTTGTTGAGCGTCGGCGCAAAGCTGCCGGACAGGATCTCGCCGGCGCCGTTGGCGGTGAGCACGGCCTGACCGTGACGCAGCACACCTTTGTCGTCGAGCACGAGGCCGACCATCACGCGCTGTACACCCGCCGCCTTCTGCGCCTCGAGCGCCTTGCGGCCGATGAAGTCGCGACCTTCGTCCAGTGCGATGGTCCAGCCCAGGTTCGCTTCCCATGGCGACACGGTGTCGTCCATGTCCTGGCCATAGAGGTTCATGCCCGCCTCCAGGCGCAGCGTGTCACGCGCACCCAGTCCGGCCGGCGCGACGCCGGCGGCGGCGAGCGCCTGCCACAGGGCCACGGCGTGTTCCTGCGGCACGATGATTTCGAATCCGTCTTCGCCGGTATAGCCGGTGCGGGCAACGAACAGCGGCATGCCATGCGGACCCTGCGCCGCGGCGGCAGCGAACTTGCCGAGCTTCTTCATGCGCTCGTGATCCACCTCGGCCAGCAGGCCGATCACCTTGGCGCGGGCGTTCGGACCCTGCACCGCGATCATGGCGTAGTCCGGACGCTCCTTGACCTCGACGTCGAACGCCTTGGCCTGCTTGGTGATCCACGCAAGGTCTTTCTCGCGGGTGGCCGCGTTCACCACCAGGCGGAAAAACTCCTCGCCCAGGAAGTAGACGATCAGGTCGTCGATSACGCCGCCCTKYTCGTYGAGCATGCAGGAGTACAGCGCCTTGCCCTGCACCTTGAGCTTGTCGACGCTGTTGGCCAGCAGATGGCGAAGGAACTCGCGCGTGCGTGCGCCGTGCAGGTCGACCACGGTCATGTGGGAGACGTCGAACATGCCGGCGTCACGGCGCACGACGTGGTGTTCCTCGATCTGCGAGCCGTAGTTGATCGGCATGTCCCACCCGCCGAAATCGACCATGCGTGCGCCCAGCGCACGATGGGTGTCATTGAGTACGGTCTTGTCGGTCATCGCAGTCGTGCTCTGGGGAAAGAAGCATTATCGCCGGGCGCATGGATACATTCCAAGCCGAGCGCGCCCGCGCACTTACCGTGCGTTGGCGTATCGGCGGAGGATCGTGCGGCGCAGCATGTGAACCGCGAGCCAAGTCGAGCGACGACTGTTCCCGCTCGTCATTCCGGCGCAGGCCGGAATCCAGTGGCCGAGCAGCCCGGTTATCGCGACACACAAGACTGTCATCAACCCGCGACGATCGTGGAGCAGGGCGACAACCGTGTCGTATGGCTACTGGATTCCGGCCTACGCCGGAATGACGATCGTGGGAGGTCGCGGCTAGCTCAACGCGGCGCGTGACCCTGCCCGGCGAGCAACTGCTCCACCACCTGCTCCGCCAGCTGCTCGGCCCGCAGGCCAGCCGTGAGCAGATGCAGCTCGGCGTGTTCCGGTGCTTCGTACGGCGAGTCGATGCCGGTGAAATTGAAGATCTCGCCGGCACGCGCCTTGCGGTAGAGCCCCTTGGGATCGCGGCGCTCGCATTCTTCCAGGGTGGTATCGACGAACACCTCGAGAAATTCACCCTCGCCAAACAAACTGCGAGCGAAGCGACGCTCGCTCTGGAACGGCGAGATGACACAGACCAGCACGATCAGGCCCGCATCGACCATCAGATGCGCGACCTCGGCGACCCGGCGCACGTTTTCGACGCGGGCTTCGGCGGTGAAGCCCAGGTCCTTGTTGAGGCCATGGCGCAGGTTGTCGCCGTCCAACATATAGGTGTGGTAACCGAGCGCATGCAGGCGGCGCTCGACCAGGTTGGCCACGGTCGACTTGCCCGCGCCGGACAAACCGGTGAACCACAGGCAGCGCGCCTGCTGACCCTTGCTGATGCTGCGCGCTTCCTGGTCCAGGTCGGTGTGCTGCCAGTGCACGTTGGAGGCGCGGCGCAGCGCGAAGTCCAGCATGCCGCAGGCCACCGTGGCGTTGGTGGTGCGGTCGATCAGGATGAAGCTGCCAAGCGTGCGGTTGTCCTGGTAGGACTCGAACGCGATGGCATGATCCAGGTCAATGTTGCAGTAGCCGACCTCGTTGAGCTCGAGACGGCGGGCGGCCAGTTCGGCCTGGGTGTTGACGTCCACCTTGTGCTTGATCGAAGTGATCCGCGCGTTGACCGTGCGCGAACCGATCTTCAGCCAATAGGCACGGTTGGGCAGCAGCGGTTCGTCGCCCATCCACAGCACGTGGGCGGCAAACTGGTCGGCCACCGGCGCGGGGCATGCGGCGTCGGCGATCACATCGCCGCGGCTCACATCGACTTCGCGGTCGAAGGTGAGCGTCACCGCCTGGCCGGCCACGGCTTCAGGCAGATCGCCGTCGGCCGTCACGATGCGCTCCACGCGTGCGCGGCGCATGGCCGGCTGCACCACGATCTCGGTACCCACGGCGACGCGGCCACCGCAGACCGTGCCGGCGTAACCGCGGAACGATGCATCGGGTCGGTTGACCCACTGCACTGGCATGCGGAAATCCTGCGCCTGCGTGGCGCTGGTGTCGGCCGACTCCAGCAGCTCGAGCAAGCTGGGTCCTTGATACCAGGGCATGCGCGTCGAGCGATGACCCACGTTGTCGCCGCCCGTCGCCACCACCGGCAGGCAATGCACGGTGGTGATGCCCAGCTGCGCGGCGAGCTCGCGGTACTCATGGGCGATGGCCGCGTAGATGTCCTCGCGGCAATCGACCAGGTCCATCTTGTTCACCGCCAGCACCACCTGGCGGATGCCCATCAGGGCGCAGATATAGCTGTGGCGGCGCGTCTGCGGCAGCAACCCTTTGCGCGCGTCGACCAGCACCACCGCCAGCTGGGCGTTGGAGGCGCCGGTGGCCATGTTGCGGGTGTACTGCTCATGCCCGGGGCAGTCGGCCACGATGAAGCTGCGGCGTGGCGTGTGGAAGTAGCGGTAGGCCACGTCGATGGTGATGCCCTGCTGGCGTTCGGCGTCGAGGCCGTCGGTGAGCAGGGAGAAATCCAGCGCGTCCTCGGCTTCGGCATGCAACTTGCGGCTGTCGCGGGCGAGTGCAGCGAGCTGGTCTTCCGGCACCATGCCGGCGTCGTAGAGCAACCGGCCGAGCAGCGTGCTCTTGCCATCGTCGACGCTGCCGCAGGTGATGAAGCGCAGCAGGTTGGTGTCCTCGGTGAGCGTCGGGGTGGGGTCCATCGTGACCATCAGAAATACCCCTCCTGCTTCTTGCGCTCCATCGAGGCGCTGCCATCGTTGTCGATCACCCGGCCCTGGCGTTCCGAGGTGCGGGACGCGGCCATCTCCTCGATGATCTTGTCCAGCGTATCGGCCGAGGACTCCACCGCGCCGGTCAGCGGATAGCAGCCCAGGGTGCGGAAGCGCACGTCGAGCAGCTCGACCTGCTCGCCATCGCGCAGGGTAAAGCGTTCGTCATCGACCATGATCAGCGCGCCGTCGCGCGCCACCACCGGGCGCGGCTTGGCAAAATACAGCGGCACCACCGGAATGTTCTCGCGGCGGATGTAATGCCACACGTCCATCTCAGTCCAGTTCGACAGCGGGAACACCCGTACGCTTTCGCCCTTGTGGATGCGCGTATTAAAGGTGTGCCACAGCTCGGGACGCTGATGCTTGGGATCCCAGTGGTGCTGTGCATTGCGGAAGGAGAACACGCGCTCCTTGGCGCGGGATTTCTCCTCGTCGCGACGCGCGCCGCCGATGGCGGCATCGAAGCCGTACTGGTCCAGCGCCTGCTTGAGCGCGACCGTCTTCATCACGTCGGTATGCACGGCCGAGCCGTGGGTGAGCGGCGAAATACCCTGGCGCACACCGTCCTGGTTGATATGCACCAGCACCTGCACATCACCCTCGGCGGCCACCTGGTCACGGAAGGCGATCATCTCGCGGAACTTCCAGGTCGTATCCACATGCAGCAGGGGCATTGGCGGCCGGGCCGGATAGAACGCCTTGCGCAACAGATGCAGCAGGACGGAGGAGTCCTTGCCGATCGAATACAACATCACGGGACGCTCGAAAGCGGCCGCCGTTTCGCGAAAGATGTGGATGCTCTCGGCTTCGAGGGCGTCCAGATGGGACATGGAAGGCATGCTTGGCGTCACTGTTTCCTGGGTCCGGTAGCGCCTGGGGGCGCGCGGTCAAGGGAGGAATCTAGCGGAAAACGGGCGCCGTGGCAGGCACGGCGTCGACAGGATGTAGCAAAACGCATGAGGCCCACCGCCGCTGACCTCACCATCGTTTCGTCACCTGATCTAGGCCACACTCCACTAAGATCGAGCTTCATGAGTACATCGATGGCGACAGGAAGCGCACAACTCGATGCCACGGCCACGCCCCCACGCCTGCGTGTGGCAGGCGACTGGACGCTGGCCCACTACGCTGTGCTGGAGCGCGCGGTCGATGCGCTCAAGAGCCGCCTTCATCAGACCACGCCGATCGATCTGAGCGCCCTGGGTGCGCTGGATACGGCCGGCGCCGCGCTGCTGGCCGGCCTGCTGGGCGCCGAACGGCTGGGCGATCTGGCCACGCAGGATCCAACCCTGCCCGCTGCCCAACGCGCATTGCTGCAGACCGTCGGCAAGGCGATGGCCAGCTACGTCAAACCGAAGTCCCGGCGTCGCCACAACACGGTGACCGAGCTGCTCGCGCGCATCGGCGCGGCGATGGACAACGTCTGGCACCAGCAGGTGCAACTGCTGGGCTTCATCGGGCTCACCCTGCAGACGTTTGTGCAGACCGTCTGGCGCCCGCGTCGCTGGCGCGTCACTTCCCTGGTGGCGCATATCGAGCAGACCGGCCTGGATGCCGTGCCCATCGTGATGCTGCTCACCTTCATGGTGGGCGCGGTGGTGGCCTTCCTCGGCTCGACCGTGTTGGCGGATTTTGGTGCCACTATCTACACGGTGGATCTGGTGGCGTTCTCGTTCCTGCGCGAATTTGCCGTGCTGCTCACCGCCATCCTGCTGGCCGGCCGCACCGCCAGCGCGTTCACCGCGCAGATCGGCTCGATGAAGGCGAACGAGGAGATCGATGCGATCCGTGCCCTGGGCCTCGACCCGATGGAACTGCTGGTGCTGCCGCGCGTGCTGGCCATGCTCGCCTCGCTGCCCATGCTCACCTTCCTGGCCATGATTGCCGGCCTGATCGGCGGCGGGCTCGTCTGCGCCATGGTGCTCGACATACCGCCGGTGATGTTCATCAACCTGGTGAAGTCCGATATCGGGGTAAAGAACTTCCTGGTCGGCATCGCCAAGGCGCCGGTGTTTGCCTTCCTGATCGCGGTGATCGGTTGCCTGGAAGGCTTCAAGGTCAGCGGCAGTGCCGAATCGGTGGGCGAACACACCACCTCCAGCGTGGTGCAGTCGATCTTCGTGGTGATCCTGATCGATGCGCTGGCCGCACTCTTCTATATGGAGATGGGCTGGTGAACGCCGTCGCGAAACCGCAAGCCGCCGAAAACGTGATCGAGGTTCGCCACCTGGTGAACCGCTTCGGCACGCAAATCGTGCATGAGCACCTGGACCTGGATGTGCGCCGCGGCGAAATCCTCGGCGTGGTCGGCGGTTCGGGCACCGGCAAGTCCGTGCTCCTGCGCAGCATCGTGGGGCTGCAACGCCCGACCTCCGGACACGTCCACGTATTCGGCCAGGACCTGCTGAGCCTCTCGCCCGAGCAGCGCTCCCGCGTGGAGCGGCGCTTCGGCGTGCTGTTCCAGAACGGCGCCCTGTTCTCCTCGCTCAATATCGTGGAGAACGTCGCGATGCCGCTGATCGAACACGCCGGCCTCACGCGTCCCGATGCCCAGCATCTGGGTGGCGTGAAGCTCGCCCTCGCCGGCCTGCCGATGGGCACGGAAACCAAATTCCCGTCCGAGCTTTCCGGCGGCATGGTGAAGCGCGCGGCCTTGGCGCGTGCGCTGGCGCTGGATCCGGAAATTCTGTTCCTGGACGAACCCACCGCGGGCCTGGACCCGATCAGCGCGGCGGCATTCGACCAGTTGATCCTCACCCTGCGCGACGCGTTGGGCCTCACCGTATTTCTGGTCACCCACGACCTGGACACGCTTTATACGATTTGCGACCGCGTGGCGGTGCTTTCTCAGAAGAAGGTGCTGGTCGTAGGCCCGCTCGATGAGGTGGCCCGCTATCCCGATCCATGGGTGCAGGCGTATTTCCACGGCCCGCGTGGCCGCGCCGCCGAAGAGGCGCACGAACGCGACGATACCCCCGAGGTGAAATGACATGGAAACGCGTGCCCATCACGTACTCATAGGCCTATTCACGGTGATCGTGGTCGCCGCCGCGCTGCTGTTTGCGCTATGGCTGGCCAAGTCCAGTTCGGACCGCCAGTTCACCGAGTACCAGATCGTGTTCAACGAAGCGGTCAGCGGCCTCTCGCAGGGCAGTGCGGTGCAGTACAACGGCATCAAGGTCGGCGCCGTCACCCAGCTCAAGCTGGACCCGCAGGACCCGCGCAAAGTGCTGGCGCGCATTCGTCTGGGCGGCGATGTTCCGGTGAAGCAAGACACGCATGCCAAGCTCACTCTCACCGGCGTGACGGGCCTGTCCGTGATCCAGCTCAGCGGTGGTTCGCCGACCAGTCCGCCACTGGAGTCCAAGGACGACCAGCTGCCGGTGATCGTGGCCGACCCCTCTCCGCTGAGCCAGATCCTTGCCAACGGCGAAGACCTGGTGACCAACATCAACGAAGTCGTGGCGAAGGCGAACATGCTGCTGTCGCCTGAGAACTCCGAACGCATCAGCCACACGCTGCAGCATCTTGACCAGATCACCGGCACGGTCGCCGACCAGCGCGAAGACATTCATCAGCTGCTGCAGCAGTTGGCGCAGGCCAGCAAGCAGGCGAACGAGACCCTGGCCCAGACCAACCAGCTGGTACGCAATGCGAACGGCCTGGTCGACAACCAGGCACGCGCCGCGCTGGAAAGCGCGCGCAACGCCATGGCCTCGCTCGACCATTCCGCTGCGGATATCGACCGCCTGCTGACCGACAACCGTGCCGCCATCAACGGCGGCCTGCAAGGCTTCAGTGAATTGGGCCCGGCCGTGCGCGAACTGCGCGACGCAGCCGGCTCGCTGCGCGGCGTATCGCGCCGCCTTGACGACAACCCGGCGGGCTTCCTGCTCGGCCGTGACCGCAACAAGGAGTTCGTGCCATGAGGATGCGCCTGCGCCTTTCCGCTTGTGCAGCGATTGCGCTGCTCGGCGCCTGTACCATCCTGCCCAAGGCCGAATCACCCGACGTCTACCGCCTGCCTTCCACGCCACTCCCGCGCGACAGCGCGACAGCGGTGAACTGGTCGTTACGGGTGGACACGCCCAACGCCGAGCGCATGATCGACAGCTCGCGCATCGCCGTGCTGCCGCAAGGGAATGTGGTCAGCGTGTATCAGGGCGCCCGCTGGGCTGACAACGCCACGACCTTGCTGCGCAACCGCATCATGGATGCGTTCCGCGACAACGGCCGAATCGCAGGCCTGAGCAGCGACGAGACCAGCCTGCAAGCGGACTATTCGCTCGCCGGCGACCTGCGCTCATTCCAGTCGGTCTATGAGAACGGGCAACCCGTGGTGGTGATCCACTTCGATGCGCGACTGGTGAAGAACAGCGGCCTGCGCATCGTGGCCACGCGCCGCTTCGACGTCACCCAGCCAGTGGGCGGAACGACCGTACCGCAGGTCGTTGCGGCATTCGGACAGGCCAGCGACGCGCTCGCCTCGCAGCTGGTGAGCTGGACGTTGCAGCAGCCACTCGATGGCCATGACGTGCGGACGAACTGACGCTACACGCGCTTTGAGGCATCCACCCAGCGAAAGGTGAGATTGATGCGCGGCCCGACGGCCTCGCTCGTCTTGGGCAGATCGTGCACGTAGCGTTGTTGTGTATCGCCCGCCATGCGCAACAGACTGCTGTGCTCCAGCTCGATCGCCAGCACATCTCCGCGCGTCGCTTCGCCGCGCGGCTTGAGCCGGAAGCGTCTGGCCGCACCCAGGCTCAGCGACGCGATCACCGGTTCGCGGCCCAGCTCGGGCTCGTTATCGCTGTGCCAGCCCATCGAGTCCTGGCCGTTGCGATAAAGATTGGCGAGCACGCTGTTGAAACGCGCATCGCAGGCATCGGCCACGCGATCACGCAGAGCGCGCAAGACCGGCGTCCAGGGATGTGGTGCGAAGCGCGTGCGTGAATAAACGTAGCTGGCATCTTCGTCGCCGATCCAGCAGCTGAGGCGCGGTGAATCCACCTCGCGCCCGAAGATGCGGATGCGGTGCACTTCCCACGCAATCGTCGAGCGCAGTTCGGCGAACAGTGCGTCCGCCTCGCCACGGTCCAGCCACTGCGGCCACAGCGAAAGCGCCGCGCCCGGCAGTGGCAGTAATTGCCAACCACCTTGCGTCGTTTGATCGAACAGGCTCACACCCGCCTCAATGAATCGCCGGGAATCCCGGTTCCACATCGAGCGTCGCGGCGCACACGGATGCCAGTTCCAGCAGCCGCAGATCCGAACCTCGCGCGCCTACCAGTTGCAGGCCGATCGGCATGCCGTCGGGCAGATAGCCCATCGGTATGTTCACCGCCGGACAGCCGGCGAGACTGGCAAAGCTGGTGAGGTCGGCCTGCGAATCGGGCACGGGGCCATCCAGCGGGAACGCGCCCTGCGGCGTGGTCGGCAGCACCAGTACGTCGATCTGCGCAAACAGGCGACGCATCTTCAAGGTGGCGGCATCGAGGACGCGATCGGCGGTCGCATAGTCGGCGGCGCTCTTGCCGGCGGCGTAGCTCAGCAGCCGACGGAAATGCTCGGAYGCACGGTCGTCCGTGTTGGCCAGATC
>NZ_JBFTRY010000060.1:0-18954 GCF_056399745.1 Dyella sp. 01N36 | reverse complement strand
GGATGATCGCCTGCCGTATTGGCGCTGGCGCCTGCCGTGGGCGAGGCGGCAGCCGGAGCCGGCGCGTCTTGCCCGGCGGGTCCCGCGATGGCCGCCTGGCCCAGCAGCATGGCAGCGGCCGCTATCGTAATGAGCTTGCGATTCACTTTCTTCCTCCCTGTGGATCGGGCAAGCATAGGCAGACTTCGCGTGTCACAACAATCGTGACTTTAGTCACTCCCTGAGGGCTTGATTGCGGCCCTTTCCGCAGCCATTTCGAGTTTTCATGCGATGCCTATATCAGGGCGACGCGACGAGGACATTTCCATCTGATGAAAAGCGCGCCGGTCCCGTCCATCTTGTTTGTGTGCTTGGGCAATATCTGCCGTTCGCCACTGGTGGAAGCCGTGGCTCGCCAGCGCGCGGCACAGGCCGGCCTTTCGTTGTCGCTGGCCTCCTGCGGCACCGGCCATTGGCATATCGGCAAGGGCGCCGATCCGCGCATGCTGCGTGCGGCAGCGGATGCCGGCTATGACTTGTCGCCGCATCGCGCGYGACAGGTGCGGGCAGCCGATTTCCAGACGTTCGACTGGGTGCTGGCGATGGACCAGGACAATCTGGAGACGCTCGAAGGCCTGCGGCGGGGTGGCGGCGTGGCGCCCGCCTTGTTCCTGCCCTGGGCCGGCGTGGCCGCGCCCGAAGAGTTTCCCGATCCGTACTTCGGCGACGCCGAGGGTTTTCGCCATGCCGTGGCGCTGGCGGAGCAGGGCGTGGATGGCCTGATCGTGCGCCTGCGTGCAGCAGTGACCGGATAGAATCACACGATGCAGTCCACACCGCCGCCGCAAGCCTTCGACGGCAAGGCTTTCGTCAAAAACCTGAGCACGTCGCCCGGCGTCTATCGTTATTTCGACGAGGACGGCGAGCTGCTGTACGTGGGCAAGGCCGGCAACCTCAAGAAGCGCGTCGGCAGCTATTTCCTCAAGCCGCGCATGGAGCCGCGCATCGCGGCGATGGTGTCGCAGATCGCGCGCACCGAGATCACCATCACGCGCACCGAAGGCGAGGCGCTGCTGCTCGAATCGCAGCTGATCAAGTCGCTCAAGCCGCGCTACAACATCCTGCTGCGCGACGATAAGAGTTACCCGTACATCTATCTGTCGGGCGGCGAGGACTACCCGCGGCTGGCCTTTCATCGCGGCGCACGCAATCTGCCGGGCCGCTATTTCGGGCCGTACCCGAGCACCTTCGCCGTGCGCGAAAGCCTCAACCTGATGCAGAAGCTGTTCAAGGTGCGCCAGTGCGAGGACAGCTATTTCAAGAACCGTTCGCGCCCCTGCCTGCAGCACCAGATCGGTCGTTGTACGGCGCCGTGCGTGCAGCTGATCTCGGTCGAGGACTATCGCAACGACGTGCGCCACGCGGAAATGTTCCTCGAAGGTCGTAGCAGCGCGGTCATCGACGAGCTGGCCGGGCAGATGGAACAAGCCAGCAAGGCGCTGGAATTCGAGCGCGCGGCGTCGTTCCGCGACCAGGTCGGCGCCTTGCGCAAGCTGCAGGCCGAGCATCACGTGCAGGGCGCGAGCGCGGACATGGACGTGCTCGCCTGCCGCATCGAAGCGGGCATGGCCTGCGTCAGCGTGCTGTTCTTCCGCAACGGCATCAGCCTGGGTACGCGCGACTTCTTCCCGCGCCTGCCGCTGGATGCCGAACCGTCCGACGTACTGGAGCAGTTCATCGCGCAGTACTACCTGGACCGTCCAGTGCCACGAGAGCTGATCCTGGGCGAAACGCTGCCGACCCAGCAGGTCCTCGGCGAGGTGCTGGCACAGCAGTCGGGCCATGCGGTGGAACTCAAGTCCAGCGTGCGCGGCGAACGTGCGCGTTTCCTGCAAATGGCCGAGCGCAACGCCCAGGCGTCGCTCACGGCCAGGCTGGCCAGCCGGCAGACCCTGGGTGCGCGTTTCGACGATCTGCAGAAGTTGCTCGAGATGGACGAGCCGCCGCGCCGCATCGAGTGTTTCGATATCAGCCACACGCAGGGCGAGCTCACCGTGGCGTCCTGCGTGGTGTTTGGTCCGGAAGGCCCGGAGAAATCGCATTACCGCCGCTTCAACATCAGCGGCATCACTGGCGGCGACGACTATGCGGCCATGCATCAGGCGCTGGTGCGCCGCTTCCGCAGGCTGGCCGAAGGCGAGGGCGCGCGGCCTGACGTGCTGCTGATCGATGGCGGCAGCGGGCAGGTGGCGCAGGCGCTGGACGTGCTGCGCGAGCTTGGCGTGACCGGCATCCACGTGGTCGGCGTGGCCAAGGGGCCGGGTCGCCGCGCGGGCGAGGAGACGCTGGTGCTGGCCGATTCGGGCCGCAACCTGCATCCGGGCCCGTCATCGCCGGCGTTGCACCTGGTGGCCGCCGTGCGCGACGAGGCGCATCGATTTGCCATCACCGGCCATCGCAAGCGCCGCGAGAAGGCGCGCGAGCGCAGCGTGCTGGAGGATGTTGCCGGCGTCGGCGCGCGCCGCCGTTCGGCCCTGCTCAAGGCATTTGGCGGTCTCGCCGGCGTGGAAGCGGCCGGCGTGGAGGAGCTCACCCGCGTGAAAGGGATTGATCGCGGATTGGCCGAACGCATTTATGCTGCACTCCATGGCTGATCCGCGCGAATGGGTGCGGACCGTCATGCCGGCTTACATCAAAATCCCGCATGATCGAGGGCGTGGACGGTTGATGATGGCGTTGATCCACAAGCTTCCCTGCTGACTGCTGCAAACCGGAAAGGATTTATGCACATCAACCTGCCCACCTGGCTGACCTTGTTTCGCGTGCTGCTGTTGCCGGTGATGGTGGTGGTGTTCTATTGGCAGTTTCCGGGGCACAACATCACGGCAGCCATCGTGTTCGCACTTGCCGCCATCACCGATTGGCTGGATGGCTATCTCGCCCGGCGCATGAATCTCACCTCGGCCTTTGGCGCCTTCCTCGATCCGGTGGCCGACAAGCTGATGGTGGCGGTGACGCTGTTCCTGCTGGTGGAAACCCATCGCGGCGGCTGGCCGGGCATCCTGATGGCGATCACGGCAGCCATCATCGTGGGACGCGAGATCAGTGTCTCCGCCTTGCGCGAATGGATGGCCGAGATCGGCATGCGTGCCACCATCAAGGTAGCTTTCATCGGCAAGCTCAAGACCGCCATGCAGATGGTCGCCCTGGTGGTGTTGATCGTCCAGCACGAGAAGGACGCCGAGGCCTTGCGCCTGTATCACATCGGCGAGGGACTGCTGGTGATCGCCGGCATCCTCACCATCTGGTCGGGCCTGTACTACCTGCGCGCCGCGTGGCCCAGCCTGAAGGGCGATGGTTCTGGCCATCCGCTGCCCCGCAACGACGACTGAATAGAAGTAACCCCGAGATTCATGACAGGTGCTTGACGGCCGCCGATTAGCCATTACAATGCGCGACTCCGATGCGGGAATAGCTCAGTTGGTAGAGCACGACCTTGCCAAGGTCGGGGTCGCGAGTTCGAGTCTCGTTTCCCGCTCCAGATTCGGTGAATGGAAGCATCGCCATTCACAAAAAAAACGGCCCTCGCGGCCGTTTTTTTATGCCTGTGAATCAGGCCCTGCCTAGGCCGTGACGACGCGGGCTTGGGCCGCGCGCCGTCACGTGTCGCAGCGTCAATGCGTCTGTTTGCGATGCTCGATCGCCTGCCGGCGATAGAGCGGGTAGCAGAGGGCCAGGCAGATGAACCAGATCGGGGTGTAGATCAGGCCCTGCAGCGTGTCCTGTTTCTGCGCGAACACCCACAGCACGAAGGCGAAGAAGGCCAGCACGATCCAGCACATCGCCACCCCGCCGGGCATCTTGAAAATCGACGTCGTGTGGCGCTCCGGATGCAGTTTCCGGTAGCGCATGTAGGCAATCATGATCAGCGACCACACGAAGATGAAGCAGATGCTGGAGATCGTGGTGACGATGGTGAAGACCTTCATGACGTCGCCTTCCTGGTAGAGCAGGAACACGCCGATGAAGAGCAGGAAGCAGGAATAGGCCAGGCCGTTGGCCGGCACGTTGTTGTTGCTCAGTCTGGCAAACGGCTTGGGGCCGAGCCTGCCGGCCGAAAGACCGTAGAGCATGCGTCCGGTCGAATAGATGCCGCTGTTGGCAGAGGACGTGGCCGAGGTGAGCACCACGAAGTTGATCAGGCTGGCGGCGATCGGAATGCCGATCAGCATGAACAGGTTCACGAACGGGCTGCGATCCGGCGCCACTTCGTTCCACGGCGTGACCGTCATGATCACCAGCAGGGCGAGCACGTAGAAGATGATCACGCGGATGGGAATGGAGTTGATCGCCTTGGGCAGGGTTTTTTCCGGATCACGCGCTTCGGCTGATGCCGTGCCCACCAGCTCGATGCCGACGAAGGCAAACACGGCGATCTGGAACGCCGCCATGAATCCGGAACCGCCGTGCGGGAACCAGCCGCCATTCGCCCAGAGATTGGACACCGCGGCCTTGGCGCCGGTCGGCGAGGTGAAACCGATGGCGATCAGCACGATGCCGACGGCGATCAGCGCGACGATGGCGACGATCTTCACCAGCGCAAACCAGAACTCCATTTCACCGAAGAGCTTCACGGTCAGCAAGTTGAGGCCCAGCAGCAGAAGAATGCAGGCCGATCCGGGCAGCCATAGCGGCACGTGCGGCGCCCAGAATTGGATATAGCCGGTGATGGCCGCAATGTCCGCGATGCCCGTGACCACCCAGCAGAACCAGTAGGTCCAGCCGGTGAAGAAACCCGCCCAGGGGCCGAGCAAGTCGTAGTTGAAATCGACGAACGACTTGTAGTTCAGGTTGGACAGCAGCAGCTCGCCCATGGCGCGCATCATGAAGAACAGCACGCTGCCGATGATCGCGTAGGCGAAAATCACCGACGGGCCCGCGAGGCTGATCGTTTTGCCCGAGCCCATGAACAGGCCGGTGCCGATGGCGCCGCCGATGGCGATCAGCTGCAGGTGGCGGTTGCGCAGATTTCGCTGCAGGTGATGTTCGGGTTGGCCGGTTGCAACGGTCGGTTCGTGGTTCTGCATAGGCGGCACGATCCTTTCGAGGTACGAAAGCGACCATCCTAAAGGATACGCACCGGGTCGTGCTGCATACCTACTGGGCGTCGTGGAATATGACACCCAGCGTGTGACGCTGGCCGCTGCGCACGCGGCTCACGCCATGGCGCATGGTGACCCTGTAGGAACCCCGCGTGCCGGCGACCGGACGCTGGTTGACGGCAAAGATTACGGCGTCTCCCTGGCGCAGCGGCACCACCTCGACGCGCGACTGCATACGTGGACGCTGCTCGGTGAGCACGAATTCACCGCCGCTGAAGTCGCGACCGGGTTCGGACAGCAGGACCGCCAACTGCAGCGGAAACACGTGTTCGCCGTAAAGATCCTGATGAAGGCAGTTGTAGTCGCCAGCGCCGTATTTGAGCAGCAGCGGCGTGGGCCGCGTCTGCCCGGCGTCATGGCAGCGGCCCAGGAAGGCTTCGTACGTGGCCGGATATGGCACGGCAATGCCCATGCGGTCGTTCCACTGATTGGCCAAGGTCGCGAGCTGCGGGTACAACGCGCCGCGCATCTGCTGCACGGGGTCGGGCAGGGGATATCGGAAGTATCGGTATTCGCCTCGACCGAAGTTGTGGCGTGCCATCACCACGCGGCTGCGATAGCGCGACTCGTCGGCGTAATTGGCAGCGATATCGCGGCATTGCTCGGCATCGAGCAAGCCTTCGATCACTGCGCTGCCACGTTCGTCGAGTTCCGCCAGCAGGGCTGGCCAATCGACGGCTTCAAGGCGCGAGGCGATGGACCGGTTGGGCGATTCGATGCGTTGTGCGTGCATGGTGGGCAGTCGAGTGGCGAGACCTCAAACTAGCCGGTGGCGACTGATGCCACACTCCGATTCTTGCGCATCACCAGATCAGGTCGTCCGGCACCTTGAACTGGCTGTAGAACTCATCGTCGTCACTGGCCGGCTTGCTGTCCGCGGGCTGGCCGTGGTCCAGCACGATGACGCTGGCGTCGCGTTCGCGGATCTTATCCGCTGCCGCGCGCGGCAATAGTTCATAGCTGTCGCCGGAACGCGCAACCACCAGCGTGCCCTTGGCCAGCTGCGCGCGCAGCGCTTCGTTCACCAGCACGCTGTGGATCTTCTCGCCGTCGTTGAAGCGGTAACTGATCTCGCCTTCGCGCTTCACTTTGTTGGCATCGATGATCTGGCGGACCTGGGCGGCGATCTCGCGCGCATGGGCCTGCGCGTTGCGTTCGGCAGCCAGGGCGCGATCGCGTTCGGCGCGTTCGGCCTGCAGGCGCTGGGTATCGATCTTCTCGGCGGCCTCGGTGGCAACGGGCTTGCCCTGGCGCTGCTTGGCCTGTTCGCGGGCAATCTGGTCGACCTTGCCCTTTTTGGCGAGGCCGGCCTTGAGTAACTGTTCCTGCAGGGGATTGCGCATGCGTGGAGCGTCCGGAAAACGTAGCCCGGGAATTGTAGCGCGGGTCCGGCACGGCGCGATCTGCGGCCCGGTGAGACGCGGCGTAGCATGATGGCGGCGGGCAGGGTTCCTCACCAAAGGATGTGCCGTGATCCCGCACTTCACCGACCATTCGGCCAACGAACGCACCTATCTCGCCTGGGTGCGCACCGCGATCTCGGTCATGGCGTTCGGCTTCCTGCTGGAACGCTTCGACATCTTTTTGCTGTTCACATCGCGCGCGGCCGCCAAGGTGACCGAGAGCCTGCATACGGAAGCGTCGCAATGGCTGGGCCTGGGGCTGCTGCTGGTGGGCGCCTTGATGATCGTCGGCGCCACGATCCGGTTCTATCGCAATCGAAAGGCGATCGAGGCGGCCGATACCTCGATGTATGGCGACTCGTGGACGGCCCGGGGCATGGCCGTGCTGTTGGTGCTGATGGCGATCTTCTTGACGCTCTATGTGGCGCGGCAGCTTGCGGCGCTGAGTTGAGGCCCTTCGTCGCGTCGCCTCCAACGCGTCATTCCGGCGCAGGCCGGAATCCAGTAGCAGTGCGTGCCGATTGTCGCGACAACCGGATGCATCGCACCTGGATTCCGGCCTGCGCCGGAATGACGAGCAAAAAGAGCAGGGCCGTTTGCATCGGAGATGGCGAAAAAAAGCGCCGTATCGCTACGGCGCCTTTTCGTTTACGCATGAAGCGACAGATCAAAGCGCTTCGAACACGCCCGCTGCACCCATGCCGGTGCCGATGCACATGGTCACCATGCCGTACTTCTGCTTGCGACGACGCATGCCGTGAATCAGCGTGGCGGCGCGGATCGCACCGGTGGCGCCGAGCGGATGSCCSARCGCGATGGCGCCGCCGAGCGGGTTGACCTTGCTCGGGTCGAGGCCGAGATCGCCGATCACCGCCAGCGCCTGCGCGGCAAACGCTTCGTTGAGTTCGATCCAGTCCATCTGATCCTTGGTCAGGCCAACCTGCTTGAGCACCTTGGGAATCGCTTCCTTCGGGCCGATGCCCATCACTTCGGGCTTGACGCCTGCCACCGAGAAACCGACGTAGCGCGCGATGGGAGTGAGGTTGAATTCCTTCACCGCCTTCTCGCTGGCGATCAGCAGGGCGCCGGCACCATCGGACATCTGCGAGGAGTTGCCGGCCGTCACCGAGCCGCCGAAGCGGTCGTTGCGGAACACCGTCTTGAGCTTGGACAGCACTTCCAGCGTGGTGCCGGCGCGCGGGCCTTCGTCGGTGTCGATCAGGCGGCTGTCGGTCTTGATGCCGCGCGTGGCCAGATCGGGGTAATGGTCATCGAGCTGGAACGGCGTGATTTCTTCCTTGAATTCGCCGGCGGCGATGGCGGCCAGTGCGCGGCGATGGCTTTCCACCGCGAACGCATCCTGCTGCTCGCGCGTGACCTTCCACTGCTCGGCCACCTTCTCGGCGGTGATGCCCATGCCGTAGGCGATGGCGACATCTTCCTTGTTGGCGAAGATGGCCGGATTCATGGCGATCTTGTTGCCCATCATCGGCACCATGCTCATGCTCTCGGTGCCGGCGGCGATCATCAGGTCGGCCACGCCGAGCTGGATGCGGTCGGCGGCCATGGCGATGGCCTGCACGCCCGAGGAGCAGAAGCGGTTGATGGTGACGCCCGGCACGGTGTACGGCAGGCCGGCGAGCAGGGCGCCGATGCGCGCCACGTTCATGCCTTGCTCGGCCTCGGGCATCGCGCAGCCGACGATCACGTCTTCGATGCGATGCGGATCGATGCCCGGCGCCTGCGCCATCACGGCGCGGATCACGTGGGCGAGCATGTCGTCCGGACGGGTGTTGCGGAATACGCCGCGCGGCGCCTTGCCGACCGGCGTGCGGGTGGCGGCGACGATGTAAGCGTCTTGCACTTGCTTGCTCATGGTTTTGCTCCGTGGCGTCGCGCTTAGGTTTGCGGCGACGCGCTCAAAGTTTGTTCGCAGGTAAGGACGCTTGGTTAGTTACGCAGCGGCTTGCCGGTGGTCATGGTGTGCGCGATGCGGGCCTGGGTCTTTTCGGTCTTGGCCAGCTCCACGAAGTGCTTGCGTTCCAGCTGCAGCAGCCACTCTTCGTCCACCTGCGAACCGCGTTCGATCTTGCCGCCGCACAGCGTGTCCGCGATGCGCGTGGCGATGGCCACGTCATGCGGCGAGGCGAAATAGCCTTCCGCAAGATTGGCCAGCGACGCCTGGAAGGTGGCCGTGCCCACATCGCCGGCGACCGGGATGTTGCGAGCCATCATCGGCGGACGCCAACCGCTTTCGGCCAGCGACAGCGCGACCTTCTTGGCGACATAGAGCAGCTCGTAGGCGTTGAACACGACGATGTCGCTGTCGCGCAGCAGGCCCAGCTGCTTGGCTTCCATCGCGCTGCCGGAGACCTTCGCCATCGCGACTGTCTCGAACACTTTCTTCAGCGCTTCGAACGGATCTTCCGGGTTGGCCTTGGCCGCGCGGATGGCCAGCTCATGCAAGCCACCACCGGCCGGCAGCAGGCCGACGCCGGCCTCGACCAGACCGATATAGCTTTCCAGCGCCGCCACAGTGCGCGCCGAATGCATCTGGAATTCACAGCCGCCGCCGAGGGCGAGACCGCGCACCGCCGACACCACCGGCACCAGCGAATGCTTGATGCGCATGCTGGTGGCCTGGAAGTTGGCGACCATCTTCTCGAAGTCGTCGAACTTGCCGGCCTGCAGCAGGCCGAGTGCGCCCTTCAAATCCGCGCCAGCCGAGAACGGCTCGCCGGCCTGCCAGATCACCACGGCCTTGAGCTGCTGCTCGGCGACATCGATCGCCTGCTGCACGCCGTCGAGCACGTAGTCGTTGACCGTGTTCATCTTGGTCTTGAACGAGATGATGCCCACGCCATCGTCGCCCAGCGTCCACAGACGCACGCCGTCGTTTTCCCACACCGTCGTGCCCTGGTCGAACTTCTCGCCCAGGATCGGATCGGGGAACAGCTGGCGCTGGTAGACCGGGTGCTGCGAGCGCGGCTTGTTCTTGCCTTCGCCAGCGGACCAGGAGCCGTCCTTGCCGTGCACGCCGTTGCGGCCGTCGGTCACCCACGCCGGCAGCGGCGCCTTGCTCATGGCCTTGCCGGCGGCGATGTCTTCGGCGATCCAGCCCGCCACCTGCTGCCAGCCGGCAGCCTGCCAGGTCTCGAACGGACCGAGCTTCCAGCCGTAGCCCCAGCGGATGGCGAAGTCGACGTCGCGCGCAGTGTCGGCGATATCGGCCAGGTGATAAGCGCTGTAGTGGAACAGATCGCGGAAGGTCGCCCACAGGAACTGTGCCTGCGGATCATTCGACGCGCGCAGCTTGCCGAACTTCTCGGCCGGATCCTTGATCGCCAGGATCGCGCTCACTTCATCGGAGGCCTTCTGCTCAGACGGGCGATAATCCTGCTTGGCCACATCGAGCACGACGATGTCCTTGCCGGCCTTGCGATAGAAGCCCGCGCCGGTCTTCTGGCCCAGCGCACCCTTCTCGATCAGCGCGGACAGCCACACCGGGGCCTTGAAGTATTCGTGCCACGGATCATCGGCCAGCGTATCGGCCATGGTCTTGATCACATGCGCCATGGTGTCCAGGCCGACCACGTCGGCGGTGCGGTAGGTCGCACTCTTGGGACGGCCCACGGCCGGGCCGGTCAATCCGTCGACAGTGTCGAAGCCCAGGCCGAACTGCTGCGTGTGATGCATGGTGGCCAGCATCGAGAACACGCCGATGCGGTTGCCGATGAAGTTCGGCGTGTCCTTCGCATACACCACGCCCTTGCCGAGCGCGGTGGTGAGGAAGGCCTCGAGGCCTTCCAGCACGTTCTTGTCGGTGAGCCTGGTCGGGATCAGCTCGACCAGGTGCATATAGCGCGGCGGATTGAAGAAGTGCACACCGCTGAAACGGTGACGCATTTCTTCCGGCAGCGCTTCGGCCAGCTGGTTGATCGACAGGCCCGAGGTGTTGGACGCGATCACCGCGGTCGGCGACAGATGGGTGGCGATCTTCTTGTAGAGATCCAGCTTCCAGTCCATCCGTTCGGCAATCGCTTCGATCACCAGATCCACGTCCTTCAGATGATCGAGATGCTCGTCATAGTTGGCCGGGATCAGGGTGGCGGCGACGTTCTTGTCGGCCAGCGGGGCAGGCGAGAGCTTCTGCAGGTTGGCGATGGCCTTCAGCGCGATGCCGCTCTTGGGACCTTCCTTGGCGGGCAGGTCGAACAGCACGGTTTCGACGCCGGCATTGCTCAGGTGCGCGGCGATCTGCGCGCCCATGACGCCGGCGCCAAGTACCGCGGCCTTGCGGATTCGTAGCGCTTTAGGGGTGGATGGAGCGGTCATTGGCTTCTCCGTAATGCGAAACGCTGGGTAGTGAGACGAACGGCCGCGAGCGGCCGAGGGGAAGGGTTGGAACGAATCAGGGGGCTTTGAGACCGGAGGCGGCAAAGCGGATCAGGTGCTCGGCGGTCTGCGCGCGATGGCGCTCTTCGGGCACGTCGCTTTTGCGCTGGATCATGCCGAAGCCCGACATGGCGTGGGTCAGGGCACCGGTCACCAGGTCGACGCGCCAGTAGAGTTCTTCCTTGCTCAGCTGCGGCAACAGGCGGGCGAATTCCGCGGTGAACTGGCGCATCACATGGCCGTAGTTGTCCGACAGGAACTTGCGAAGGGTGTCGTCGTGTTCGGCGAATGCGCGGGCCAGCACGCGCATGAACAGCGAGCCATTGCCATCGTGGGAGAGCTCCAGTGCAGGCACGATGAAGGCTGCCAGCACGTCCTCGATGGTGGTGTCCGCCTCGCCGGCGATCTTCTGCAGGGCGGCCATGCGGCGGCCGTTGAGCTGGTCCAGGCGGCGGCGGAACACCTCTTCGATCAGGCGGTCCTTGGAGCCGAAGTGGTAGTTCACCGCGGCCAGGTTGACCCCGGCGGCGGCGGTCAGCTGGCGCAGCGAGGCCCCTTCGAAGCCGTGCCGGGCGAACAATTCCTCCGCGGCGCCGAGAATGCGCTCCTTGGTCGGCATGGAAGCACTGGAGACTGACATGGTCCGCAACCCCGGGCAGGAATCAAACGATCGTTTGAGGATACGCGGGTCGATTTGCGCCCGTCAAACGGTCGTTTCAAGGGGCCCTGGGATCCCTGCGCCCGGCTTGCGTATCAGGTAGAATCTGTCAAACTTTCGTGAGCTAAATCCCCATATCTAGTCGGGATTTGGCGTAAGTTCGCCGATATCGATCGGCCCGCCCACTCAAATACCAGTTTTTCCGGAGCAGACCCTCATGGCGCTGGAGCGCACCCTTTCCATTATCAAGCCCGACGCCGTTGCCAAGAACGTGATCGGTGAAATCTATGCTCGCTTCGAAAAGGCCGGCCTGAAGATCGTTGCCGCCAAGATGAAGCATCTGTCGCGCAAGGAAGCCGAGGGTTTCTACGCGGTGCACAAGGAGCGTCCGTTCTTCAACGCGCTGGTCGAGTTCATGATCTCCGGACCGGTGATGATCCAGGCACTCGAAGGTGACAACGCGATCCTCAAGCATCGCGACCTGATGGGCGCCACCAATCCGAAGGACGCTGCGCCGGGCACGATCCGCGCCGACTTCGCCGACTCCATCGATGCGAACGCTGTGCATGGTTCCGACGCTGCCGACACGGCTGCCGTCGAGATCGCCTACTTCTTCGCAACGACCGAAACGTTCTCGAGGTAAGTGCGCTCATCCATGAGCGCGAAGATCACGAAGCGGCCATCCATGGCCGCACTCTTCACGAAAACCGCGTTCCATTGGATAGCGTAAGGATTAAGAGGGCGGCGTTGAGCCGCAATATTTCAAGATGACTGATCAGGCAAATTCCACCACCACCGACAAGGTCAACCTGCTCGATTTCGATCGACAGGGCCTGCGTGATTTTTTTGCGCAGCTGGGCGAGAAGCCGTATCGCGCCGAGCAGGTGATGAAGTGGATTTACCACCGCCTGGAAGACAACTTTGAAAACATGACGGATGTGGGCAAGACGCTTCGGGCCAAGCTCGAAGCGTCCTGCTACGTCGGTCCGCCGAAGACCTTGTTCGACAAGGGCGCCACCGACGGCACGCACAAGTGGCTGCTCGGCATGGATGGCGGCAACGCCATCGAAGCGGTGTACATCCCCGAGCCGACCCGCGGCACGCTGTGCGTGTCTTCGCAGGTGGGTTGTGGCCTGAACTGCCAGTTCTGCTCCACCGCCACGCAAGGCTTCAACCGCAACCTGTCAACGGCCGAAGTGATCGGCCAGATGTGGGTGGCGGCCAAATATCTCGGCAACATCACGCACCAGAACCGTCGCATCACCAACGTCGTGATGATGGGCATGGGCGAGCCGTTGCTGAACTTCGACAACGTCACCAAGGCGATGAGCCTGATGCGCGACGACCTGGGCTTCGGCCTGGCGTCCAAGCGCGTCACGCTGTCCACCGCCGGCCTGGTGCCGATGATCGACAAGTTGTCCGAGACCATCGACGTGTCGCTGGCGGTGTCGCTGCATGCAGCGAACGATGAGCTGCGCACCGAGCTGGTGCCGCTCAACAAGCGCTATCCGATCGCCGAGCTGATGGCTTCGTGCCAGCGCTGGCTGGATCGCAAGCCGCGCACCTCGATCACCTTCGAGTACACCCTGATGAAGGGTGTCAACGACCAGCCCGAGCACGCCCGCCAGCTGATCAAGCTGATGCGCCGCATGCCTCAGTGCAAGGTCAACCTGATTCCGTTCAATCCATTTCCTGGCACGCGTTTCGAGCGCTCCGACGCCGAAACCATCCGCGCCTTCCAGACCCAGTTGCTCAATGCCAACGTGCTGACCATGTTGCGCCGTACCCGCGGCGACGACATCGATGCGGCATGTGGCCAGCTCAAAGGGCAGGTATTGGACCGCACCCGTCGCCAGGCCGAATTTCGCAAGCGTCTGGACGAAGGGGCGAGTCATGCGGCTTGATCGATTGTTGCTGAGTGCGAGCGTGGCCATGCTTTTGGCTGCGTGCGTGCCGGTGTCGAAATCCGGTTCCAACTCGAACGAGGGGAGCAAGATCACTCGCCAGTCCAAGGCTGAGCAGAAGCAGGAAGGCGCGCGCATCCACACCGAACTGGCCCAGCAGTACATGGCCAACGGTGATCTGGAGGACGCCATGGTCAAGATCAACAAGGCCATGCAGTTCGACCCGACCTACGTGCCTGCGCAAACCGTGGCTGCGGTGATCTACGAGCGCATCAATGACCTGCCCAATGCGGAGCTGCATTACCGCAAGGCTGTCACGCTGGCGCCGGAGAAGGGCGATCCCAACAACAACCTCGGCTGGTTCCTGTGCAACCGCGAGGGCAAGGCGGCCGAGTCGCAGGCGTATTTCCAGAAAGCCGTGGCCGACCCGTTCTACCAGACACCGTCGCTGGCCTGGACCAATGCCGGCATCTGCCAGGCCAAGGCGCAGAACATGACGGCGGCCGAGGCAGACTTCCGCAAGGCCATCGAAATCGATGCGCAAAACGGCGGGGCGTTGTATCAGCTCGCCAATGTGCTTTATCTTCAGAACGATGCCTTCCGTGCTCGTGCCTTCATCCAGCGCTTCGATGCGCTGGGTCAGCCGACCGCGGGATCGCTCAAGCTCGGACACGATATCGAAGCACGGTTGGGCAACACGGATGCTGCTCTCAACTACAGCAGGCGACTGCAAAGCCAGTTCCCGGATTCGGAGCAGGCCCGCGCCCTCGACGCAACTGCACGCCAATGACCACTCAACCGTCAAATTCGGCCAACAGCGGCAACCGAGAATTCCCTTTCACCCAAGCGCCCAACGTCACCATGGAAACCGAACACAATTCGCCGGAAGCGATCAAGGGCACCTTGGGCGGGCGTTTGCGCGCTGCGCGCGAAGCGCGCGGGCTGGACGTCGAGACCTGCGCTCATGCGCTGCGCTTGCCGACCCGTGTGCTCAGGCAGGTCGAGAGCAACGAGTACAGCGGCATCGACCACGTGTACCTGGGTGGCTATCTCATCAAGTACGCGCGTTATCTCGGCGTCGACGAAGCCGAGGTCAGGCTCGAGCTCGATCGCATCAAGCCGGCGGAACCCACCCTGGTGGCGACGGGCGGCATCTCGCACTCGCGTTATCTGCTTGAGAACTACGCGCGCGCGGCGACCTATGTGGTGCTGACCGCGGCGATCGTGGTGCCGACCATCTGGCTGGGCGTGCGTGGCACGCTCGATCGCGACGTCAGCCATCTGGCGCCGCTCGATGCCGCGCCGGTCGCCCAGGTCGATGCGCCGGCCAGCAGTGCCAGCGCCGCGGCATCGACCGTGGCAAGCACTGCACCCAATACGCAGGAAGGTACGACCGCGCCGGCTACCACACCGGCACCGGCGGCTGCGCCTGCGCAAGACCAGCCGTTGATGGCTTCCATGACGCCGTTCCTGGGCGATACCCATGCGGCAGCGCAGCCGGCGGCACCGACGCCGACCACGGATGCCGGCTCGGTGGGCGGCGGCGCGCACAGCCTCGTGCTGAGCCTGCAGAACGCCAGCTGGGTCGAAGTCACCGGCAAGGACGGCTCGCGCCTGGAATACGGCTTGCTGCCGGCCGGCAGCTCCAAGACCTACCGCAGCGATCAGCCGCTGGAAGTGCGCATCGGCAACGCCGGTGGCGCCCAGGTGATGCTGGATGGCCAGCCCATGCCGCTGGATAGCTATCGCCGTTCCAATGTTGCGCATTTCCGCATCGAATTGCGCGACGGCAAGGCCACCCCGGCCGGCGCCTGAGTCATCACGCCAGGCCTGTGCGGCCTGGCGCAATCGGTTATGCTTGCCCATTGTCCGTTCGGCAACGAGCGGACATTCGGGCTGATTTCTTTTCCGCATGACGGGCGCCGCCAGGTGCCTCTGGCGTGCGGTTCCCCAAGGGTGATTGCATGGCATTTGAAGCGTACGACGATTACGAACAGAGCGAACGCGTACAACAGTGGTTGCGCCAGAACGGCTTGTCCATCGTCGTCGGCATCGCGATCGGCCTGGTCGGCATCTTCGGCTGGCAGCAGTGGAACAAGCACAAGGCAGAGCATCAGGCTGACGCTGCGAACCTGTATCAGCAGATCCAGGTCGCCGTGGCTGCCGGCAAGTCCGACAACGCCGATGCGCTGACCGAGCAGTTGCTCAAGGACTACACCGATTCCACCTACGCCGTGTTCGCCGTGAGCGATCGGGCGGAGCGCCAGGTGCAGGCCAAGCAGATGGACAAGGCGATCGAGTCGCTCGGCTGGGCCGAGAGCCACGCCGCCGATGCGAACCTCAAGGCGCTGTCGCAGATGCGCATCGCGCGCGTGCAGCTGGCGCAGGGCAAGGCCGCCGACGCGATTGCCGCGCTCGATCGCATGCAGTCCAAGACGTATGAAGGTGTGTCACAGGAACTACGCGGCGATGCGCTGGTCAAGCTTGGGCGCCCAGACGATGCCCGCAAGGCATACGTAGCCGCCAAGGCGGCGCTGGGTGAGAACGCGCCTCAGAGCGTGCAGATGAAAATCGATGATCTGGCCGTGGCCGGGAAGCAGGGTGCATGAAACCTGAAGTGAAGAAGCGCGGTGCGATGAAGCGCGTTTGGCTGGTGGCACTGACCTCTCTGGTGGTGCTTGCCGGTTGCCATTCGTTCAAGAAGGAAAACGTCCAGCCGCCGACTCCGCTGGCCAAGGATTTCAAGCCCACCACCCAGGTGACCAAGCTGTGGACCACCAGTGTGGGCGACGGTGCGGGTGACAGCGGCGTGCGTCTGCGCCCCGCCTTTGCAGACGGCGTGCTCTACGCCTGCAGCACCGATGGCAAGATCGCCGCCATCGACGCCACCAGCGGCAAGACGCTGTGGACCAAGAGCTCGCGCACCCAGGGCTGGTTCGGCTGGGGCGACAAGAAGCGCGCCGATGCGCTGTATGCCGGTGGCCCGATGGTTTCCGGCGACCTGCTCGTGGTCGGCACGCTCGATGGCCACGTCTACGGCATCAATGCGAAAGACGGCAGCCCGCGCTGGGAGTCGGTGGTCAACTCCGAAGTGATCTCCCCGCCCGTGATCTCCGCCAACCTCGTGGTTGCACGCACCCAGGACGGCCGTCTGTACGGTTTCGATAGTTCCACCGGCGAGCGCCGCTGGGTCTACGACCAGGACTCCGTGCCGCTGCTCAGCCTGCGCGGCAATGGCCCGATGCTGGTCGCCAACGGCGTGGTGTTCTACGGCAACGATGCCGGCAAGCTGGTCGCGCTGCGTCTGGACAATGGCGAGAAGCTGTGGGAACAGACCCTCGCCAGCGGCGAAGGCCGCACCGAGATCGATCGCCTGGCCGATGCCGACGGTTCGATCCTGCTCGAAGGCACCACCCTGTACAGCGCCGCCTATCACGGCAATATCGCCGCGATCGACGGTCCCAGCGGTCGCCCGCTGTGGGGGCGACCGTTCTCGACCTTCACCTCGCTGGACGTCACCGGCAACGGTCTCTACGGCGTGAGCGACGAGTCGCAGGTGTGGGCGTTCGACAAGACCGGCGGCGCCGACATGTGGAAGAACGATGCACTGAAGTACCGCTGGCTCACGGCTCCTGCCGTGCTCGGTGACTACGTCGTGGTCGGCGACCTCGAGGGCTACGTGCACTTCCTGCAGACCGGTGACGGCGCGCTGGCGGCACGTGAGCGCCTGTCCAAGAAAGCCATTCGCGCCCAACCCCTGGTGGTGGGCGACATTGTGTACGTCGAAGACGTCAAGGGCCGCATCGGCGCTTACCGTCTCGGCGGCCACTGATCGTAATAAAGGTTGTTTGAATCATGCTGCCCGTCGTTGCCCTGGTCGGTCGTCCCAATGTCGGTAAATCGACCCTATTCAACGCAATGACGCGCAGTCGTGACGCCCTGGTGGCTGATATGCCGGGCGTTACGCGAGATCGACACTACGGCGTGTGCCGCACCGGCACACGCCCGTTCGTGGTGGTGGACACCGGCGGCCTGTCCGGCGAAGAGGAAGGCATCGAAGGCCTGACTGCGCAGCAGGTGCGCCTGGCCATCGAAGAGGCCAGCGTGCTGGTCTTCGTGGTGGACGCCCGCGACGGCCTGCTGCCGCAGGACCGCACCATCCTTGACGAGCTGCGTCGCAGCGGCAAACCGATCATCGCCGGGGTCAACAAGACTGACGGTCTGGATCTGCAGAATGCGATGGCGGAATTTGCCGTGTTCGGCATCGCCAACACGCTGCCGCTGGCGGCATCGCACAATCGCGGTACCGAGGATCTGGTCGCTTCGGCCATCACGCTGCTGCCGGAAGACCAGCACGAAGAGATCGATCCGGTCGAGGCGGACAGCATTCGCGTCGCCATCGTCGGCCGTCCGAATGCGGGCAAGTCCACGCTGATCAATCGCCTGCTCGGCGAGGATCGCCTGATCGTTTCCGACGTGGCCGGCACCACCCGCGATCCCATTCGCGTGTCGCTGGAACGCGACGGCCGCAAGTACACCCTGATCGATACCGCCGGCGTGCGTCGCAAGGCGCGCGTCGAGGAAGCGGTGGAGAAATTCAGCGTCATCAAGACGCTGCAGTCGATGGCTGCCGCCCAAGTGGTGGTGCTGATGGTCGATGCGCGCGAGAACCTGGCCGACCAGGATCTCACGCTGATCGGTCACGCGCTCGATGAGGGCAGGGCGCTGGTCATCGCCGTCAACAAGTGGGACGGCATGGACGGCTATCAGCGCGAACAGTGCCAGCGTGCGCTGGAGCGTCGCCTGCAGTTTGTCGACTGGGCCAAGACGGTGTTCATCTCGGCGCTGCATGGTTCGGGCCTGCGCGAGCTGATGAAGGCGGTCGTGAATGCGCATCGTGCCGCCACCAAGGAACTGGGTTCGTCCGAATTGACCAAGGCGCTCGAGCTCGCCTACGAGAGCTACCAGCCGCCGCTGGTGCGTGGCCATGCCCCCAAGCTGCGCTTTGCGCACCCGGGCGGCACCAATCCGCCGAGCATCGTCATCCATGGCAGCCGCACCAAGCACATCGCACCGGCCTATCGCCGCTATCTGGAAAACTTTTTCCGCAAGCGCTTCAAGCTGGATGGCACGCCGGTACGCATCTTTTTCCGCGACGGCGAGAATCCGTTCGCCGGCAAGAAGAACGTGCTCACCGAAGCCCAGCAGCGCAAGCGCCAGCGCATGGTGCGCGAGATGAAGAAGCGTCGCTGACGCGCGACCCCATCGCTCTTGTAGGAGCGCACCCTGTGCGCGACCGCGGCGCATCGCCGTACCTCAGACCATGTGGGAGCGCACCCTGTGCGCGACCGCGGCGCATCGTTGTACCTCAGACCATGTGGGAGCGCACCCTGTGCGTGACCGCGGCGCATCGTTGTACCTCAGACCATGTGGGAGCGCACCCTGTGCGCGAC
>NZ_JBFTRY010000059.1:0-19079 GCF_056399745.1 Dyella sp. 01N36 | reverse complement strand
GGCGCAGGAAAATCAGGACATTCCTTTCGAGCACGTGGTGGAGCAGATCAATCCAGCACGAAGTCTTGCGTACAGTCCGCTGTTTCAGGTGATGTTCGCATGGGAAAACGACGACGGCCTCCTGCTCGACTTTCCTGGCTTGAGCGAAGTGTCGTCGGTTGAAATTGCCCATCAGTCGGCGCAGTTCGACCTCATTCTCACGATGAGGGAAACGCGCGCAGGCCTCAAAGGCGAGCTGGAATATTCAACGGCGCTGTTCGAGCGGGAAACCGTGGAACGGATGATCGGGTATTTCCGGACGCTGCTTGCGGGCATGACGCTCAACGATGCCAGGCCCGTTGCGGACATTTCCATTCTTTCCGAGGCTGAGCACCACACCGTGGTGCAGGCATGGAACGCAAGTGATCTTCCTCCCGTCGACGAAATTTGCATTCATGAGCTGTTTGAGCAGCAAGTGCGCAAGACACCCGATGCCATGGCTGCGGTGTACAAGGATCAGGCGCTTACCTATGCGGCCCTGAATGCACGGGCCAATCGGCTGGCGCATCGACTTCGCGCGCTGGGCGTGAGGCCAAACAGCCTGGTGGCGATCTGCGCGGAGCGAAGCCTCGAGATGGTCGTGGCGCCGCTGGCGGTGCTCAAAGCGGGTGGCGCGTATGTTCCGCTCGATCCCGCGCTTCCCGTAGAGCGCCTGCGCCACATGCTGGCCGACAGTGCGCCTGCCGCGCTGCTGACGCTGGGAGATACGCCCGCAGGCCTGGAGGCCGAGCTGGCCGCTGGCCTTCGCGTACTGGACTTGTCCCTCTCTTACCCAGACCAGCCTGATGCGAACCTCGACCCAGTCGAGATCGGCCTGACGCCGCACGACCTGGCCTACGTGATCTACACGTCGGGTTCAACGGGCAAGCCCAAGGGCGTGATGATCGAACATCGCAACCTTGTCGCTTCGACGCGCGCCAGGCACGCCGCCTATGGGAACACAGGGCGTTTTCTGCTGGTTTCACCCATCTATTTCGACAGTTCGGTGGCGGGAATCTTCGGCACGCTCACCAACGGGGGCACGCTTGTCGTGGCGGACCAGTCGGCGATACGCGACCCCTCGCAACTTGACGAGGTTCTTCATCACCAAAAGATCGACACGCTTCTGTGTGTTCCCTCGCTCTATGGAAATTACCTCGAATTCCAGGGTCCCCGGCATCAAGATACGACCCTGGGCAAGGTGATCGTCGCGGGTGAAGCCTGCTCTGCGGTACTGGTGGCGAAGTCGGCCATACAGCAACCACGGGTCGCTCTGTTCAATGAATACGGGCCGACCGAAGGTACCGTTTGGGCCACGATGCATCCGTGCCAGGCGAGCGACACGGCCGCCAACGTACCCATTGGCCGACCGATCGCCAGTGCGCGGATATACATCCTCGATGCGCATCAAAAGCCCGTGCCCGTGGGCGTGGCTGGTCAAATTCACATCGGTGGCGCCGGCGTGGCGCGCGGCTATCTGAATCGCCCCGAGCTGACCGTGGAACAATTCGTCGTCGATCCGTTCGGCGACGATCCTGCGGCGCGGATGTACAAGACGGGCGACATGGGTCGATGGCTTCCCGACGGCACCGTCGAGTTCATGGGTCGCAACGATTTCCAGGTGAAGATCCGCGGATTCCGCATTGAGCTTGGCGAAGTCCAGACAAGGCTGCTGGAGCATCCTGCTGTCCGGGAGGCCGCCGTTGTCGCCCGCGAGGGCAGGGCGGGCGAACCGCAGTTGGTGGCTTACGTGGTAGCGGGCGGAGAATTCGCTGCCGAGGAATGGCGCAATCACCTCTCGCGTCGATTGCCCGAATACATGGTGCCTGCGGCCTATGTGCATCTGCAGGCGCTGCCGTTGACGCCCAACGGCAAGCTTAACCTGCGGGCTCTTCCGGCGCCGGAGGCGAATGCGTACGCCACCAGCGAATACGAGGCCCCCGTTGGTGAGATCGAAACCATCATTGCATCCATTTGGTCGTCGCTTCTCAAAGTGGAGACCATTGGGCGCCGCGACAACTTTTTTGCCTTGGGCGGTCACTCGCTGCTGATCGTGCAGGTGATCTCGCGGTTGCGCACGGCGCTGAACGTCGACGTGCCATTGAACGCACTCTTCTCCGCCCCGGTACTGGCCGACTTCGCGCTACGGGTGGCGAGCGCTGCCCCGGATCGCCTTCCGCCGGTGACAAAGGCGGATCGTCACGGCAAACTCCCGCTCTCGTACGCTCAGCGGCGCCTGTGGTTTCTGGCGCAGATGGAAGGCGCAAGTGCGGCTTATCACATCTCCTACGAATTGAGGTTGCAGGGCGCGCTCGACAGGCAGGCACTACGCAATGCGCTGGATCGAATCATTGCGCGGCACGAAGCGCTGCGCACGACGTTCCCCTTGCTTGACGGTGAACCGGTCCAGCACATCGAATCGATGGACGAGCATCGCTTTCCATTGGCCGAAAGCGACGCTACGACGCCGGACGAGATAGTCAGGCTGGCAAAGGAAGAAGAACTCACTTGCTTCGATCTGGAGCGGGAGCTTCCGGTTCGCGGACGACTGCTGCGCGAAGCGGACGATCTCCACACGCTCCTGATCACGATGCATCACATCGTCTCGGACGGATGGTCGATGGGTATATTCGCCCAGGAACTGAGCTCGCTCTATAACGCATACGTCAAGGACCAGCCCGATCCGCTGCCCGCCTTGGCAGTGCAGTACGCCGACTATGCGGTCTGGCAGGAAGCCTGTATTTCGGACCGCTTGCTGGAGGCCCAGGCGGCCCATTGGAAAAACGCACTCGCCGGCGCGCCGGAACTCCTTTCCTTTCCGATCGATCATCCACGGCCACCGGAGCAGAACTACGCGGGCCGCACCATGTCGTTCGCGCTGGACGAGGCACTTACGGAATCGTTGCGTGAGTTGAGTGCCCGCCATGGCACCACCATGTTCATGACGCTGCTGGCTGGCTGGGCGATCCTGTTGTCCCGGTTTTCCGGGCAGGACGATGTGGTCGTGGGCACGCCGACAGCAAACCGTGGACGTGCGGAAACCGAAGGACTCATCGGCTTTTTCGTCAACACGCTGGCATTGCGGCTCAATCTCGCGGGTGATCCGACGGTTGCCCAATGCCTGCGATGGGTCAAGGCGCGCACGCTGGAGGCCCAGGAAAATCAGGACCTGCCTTTCGAACAGGTCGTTGAACAAGCGAACCCGACGCGATCCCTCGCGTACAACCCACTTTTCCAGGTCATGTTCACCTGGGAAAAGGACGGCAAGGAGGTTCTGGAATTTTCAGGCCTCCGCCCGGCGCCACGCCGGCACACGGATTACCTCGTTTCCAAATTCGACCTGACGTTGTCGATCAAGGAATCCGAAGCCGGGATGGTCGCGAGTCTCGAGTACGCGACGAGCCTGTTCGAACCGGCGACGATAGAACGCATCGCCAGCTGCTATCGAGCACTGCTGGAAGGAATGGCTGCGGACGATGGCTCGGGCGTTACGCGTATTCCGATGCTGTCCGGGAATGCGCGCGCCCTGGTCGTGGAGACATGGAATGCAACGGACGCGCCTTACCCTCGCGACCGGTGCATCCATGAGCTGTTCGAAGATCAGGCCAGGCGTGTTCCGGCCGCTGCCGCGCTGGAGTTTGGCAAGGCATCGCTGAGCTACGCGGAGTTGAACCTTGCCGCGAACAAGGTGGCGCGTCGGTTGCGCGCCCTGGGCGTGAAACCCGACGACCGCGTGGCCGTCTGCATCGAGCGCGGCTTCGAGATGGTGGTCGCGGTGCTTGGCATCCTCAAGGCCGGCGGCGCCTACGTGCCGATCGATCCTCACTACCCCCGGCAGCGCCAGCGTTACATCGTGGAAGACAGTGCACCCGTGATGCTGCTGGTGAAGGGTGCATGCCCTGACATCGCGGGCAACGTGCCGGTGATGGATCTCGACACGGTGCAAGAGTGTGCCGCGACCGATCTGCCCATCGCCGATGTCGGGCTCTCGTCGACGAACCTCGCTTACGTGATCTACACGTCCGGGTCCACGGGAAACCCCAAGGGCGTGATGGTGGAACACCGCAATGCCTGCCATCTGGCCGCCGCGCAGATCTCACATTTCGAGACAGGGCAGGGTAGCCGGGTCCTGCAATTTGCGTCTTTCAGTTTCGATGCCTGTGTTTTCGAAATGCTCCTCGCGTTTTGCAGCGGAGCGACGCTCGTCATTCCGGCATCAGATATCCCGCTGACCGCGGAAAGCCTGATCCAGACCATCCATGCGGCTGGCGTTACGCACGCGCTCCTTCCGCCCGCCGTGCTGGCTGCCATGCCGGCAGAGGAAAATCTCGAGACGCTCCAGCTGCTCGTTGTTGGTGGCGACACGCTGACGGAGGACGTTGCCCGCCGGTGGGCTGCAGGGAGGCGCCTGGTCAACGCGTATGGGCCCACGGAGATAACCGTGGTCGCTTCCCTTTATGCCTGCCCATCCGACGTCATCGGCTCACCGCCGATAGGCCGCCCGATGTTGAATACGCGCATCTACATCCTCGATGCACACCAGCAGCCAGTGCCCGTCGGCGTCGCCGGCGAGTTGTACATCGGCGGCGCGGGCGTGGCGCGGGGGTATCTGAATCGGGCGGAGCTGACCGCCGAGCGCTTTGTCGACGACCCGTTCAACAGCGAACCGAACGCGCGGATGTACCGGACCGGCGATCTGGCCCGCTGGCGTCAGGACGGCATCATCGACTTCCTCGGGCGCAACGATTTCCAGGTGAAGATTCGCGGCTTCCGCATCGAGCTCGGTGAAGTCGAAGCCCGGCTGCGCGAATATCTCCACGTGTCAGAAGCGGCCGTGCTGGCGCGCGAGGACGTGCCTGGCGATAAGCGTCTCGTTGCGTACTATGTCGGCGCGACGGAGCTGAAAGCCGACGCACTCAGGGACCATCTGTCCGAACGTTTGCCCGGCTACATGATTCCCGTGGCCTTCATTCGAATGGACGCGTTGCCGCTCGATCCCAACGGCAAGCTGGACCGGAAAGCTTTGCTCGCACCGGAAGGAAACGATTACGCCTCACGCGAATACGAAGCCCCTCGGGGCAAGTTCGAAACGGTCATCGCGGGCATCTGGTCGGAGCTCCTGAAGGTCGAGCGGATCGGAAGGCACGATGGCTTCTTCGAGCTGGGCGGGCATTCCCTCCTGACCGCCAGGCTCATGTCGCGGCTGCGTGACAAGCTCCATGTCGATGTGCCCATCAGCGCTATTTTTGCCCGACCGACGCTCGCGGAATTTGCCGCCTTCGTGGCCGAGGCGGCGCCCGCCCAGCTTCCCGCCGTGACGAGAATCGATCGCGGGGAGCTGCTGCCTACGTCCTTTGCGCAGCGTCGGCAGTGGTTCCTGGCGCAGATGGATGGCGCAGCCGCGGCCTACCACGTGCCCTACGGATTGAAACTTCGAGGCTCCCTCGATGTACGGGCGCTCCATCGCGCACTCGAACGCATCGTGGCGCGTCACGAGTCGCTTCGCACCACGTTCGTCCATATCGATGGAGAGCCGAAACAGYGGATTGCACCCGCAAGCGAGAACGCGTTCGCGCTGGTGGAAAGAACGGCGGCGAGCCCRGAAGAAGCCGTTCGCCTGGCAGACGCCGACATTGCCGCTCCCTTCGACCTCGAACATGGTCCGCTGATTCGCGGCCTGCTGATACGCGAGGCGGACGATTGCCATGCACTCCTCATCACCATGCATCACATCGTCTCCGACGGCTGGTCGATGGGTGTGTTCGTCGGTGAACTTGGCAAGCTCTACGAAGCGTACGCGAAGGGCGAAGACGATCCGCTCCCGCCATTGGAGCTGCACTACACCGATTACGCGGTGTGGCAGCGGCAGTGGCTGTCGGGCGAGCTGCTGAAGAAGCAGGAGGCGTACTGGAAAACGTCCCTGCTCGGCGCACCGGAACTCGTGACGCTGCCGATCGATCACCCGCGACCGGCAGAGCAGAGCTACGCGGGCGGAACCGTGCCGCTGGTGGTGAATGGCACGGTGACCAAGGCCTTGAAGGCCTTGGGCCTGCGTCACGGGACGACGCCCTTCATGACGCTGCTTGCCGGCTGGGCAGCTCTCCTTTCCCGGCTCTCCGGGCAGGACGATGTTGTCATAGGCACGCCAGCAGCCAATCGCGGTCGCGCGGAGATCGAAGGCCTTATCGGCTTCTTCGTGAACACCCTCGCGCTGCGGTTGGATCTCTCGGGCGATCCTACCGTCGCTGGATTTCTGGAAAGGGTGAAGGTCTGTTCGCTGGGTGCGCAGGAGAACCAGGACCTGCCGTTCGAGCAGGTGGTGGAGTTGCTGAACCCCGTTCGCAATGTCGCGCACAGCCCGCTGTTCCAGGTCGCGTTTTCCTGGGAAGACGATGTTGGGCTACGCCCCCATCTGCCGGGTGTGACGTGCGAGCCCTTCGATGGCACGAGCTACAACGTCGCGAAGTTCGACCTGTCCCTAACGCTGCGCGAGTCCCATGGTGAGTTCGAAGGCGCACTGGAATATTCGACCGCACTGTTCGCGCACGAGACCGTCGAGCGGATAGCCGGCTACTACCAGGCACTTCTGGAAGGCATGGTTTCGGGCGATGCGCAAGCCATCGGCTCCATCCCCATGCTTGCGGAGACCGAGCAAAGGCTAGTCACGCAAACGTGGAATGCCACGGAACAACCGTATCCGAGCACCCGCTGCGTGCACGAGCTCTTTGAAGACCAGGTGTCGCGCACGCCGGAAGCCACGGCAATCGCGTTCAACGGACAGAGCCTTACCTACGCGGAACTCAACCGCAGGGCGAATCGACTTGCCCATCAGCTCAGATCGATGGGCGTCAAGCCGGACGACCGCGTGGCGATCTGTCTGGAACGGAGCCTGGACATGCTGGTGGGGCTCATGGGCGTGCTCAAGTCCGGCGCTGCCTATGTGGCGATGGACCCGACCTACCCGGAGCAACAGCTCAGGCACATCCTCGCCGACAGCGCGCCAATGGCGCTGCTGACGCTGGGCGATCTGCCGGAGTCGGTGGCGGGCGCGGTGACTGATGGAACTCCCGTGCTCGACCTGGCCCTGGCCTTTGCGGATCAACCCGACACGAATCCTGAAACAAGCGGAGCGGGGCTCGACGCGTCGCGGCTGGCCTACGTGATCTATACGTCCGGATCCACGGGGACGCCCAAGGGCGTCATGGTCGAGCATCGCAATGTCATCAATCTATTGGCCGATTGCCTGCGCCGGTTCGCCGACGTCGGAACGACCAAGCCTTTGCATGCGTCACTGTGGACGAGTTTCAGCTTCGACGTTTCGGTGTTCGAGCTGTTCGTCCCGCTGTCTGTCGGTGCGACGGTGAATATCGTACCCGACGATATTCGAGGCGAGCCGACGCGCTTGTTCGATTGGTTCGCAGAGCATCACATCAGCTTCGCCTATCTGCCGCCGTTCTTTGTGCGCCAGTTGGATGAGCTCATGGCGAGCTCCGGAACGGCACTCCCCTTCGACTATCTTTTGGTGGGTGTCGAACCGCTGCTTGAATCCCAGTTGTACCGGATTCAATCAGCGAAGCCGGGGCAGGGCATAAGGATCGTCAACGGCTACGGTCCCACCGAAGCCACTGTGTTCTCCAGCGCCTATGCACCGA
Organism: Dyella sp. 01N36; assembly: GCF_056399745.1. Taxonomy (NCBI): domain Bacteria; kingdom Pseudomonadati; phylum Pseudomonadota; class Gammaproteobacteria; order Lysobacterales; family Rhodanobacteraceae; genus Dyella; species Dyella sp. 01N36. The sequence goes on along the minus strand of NZ_JBFTRY010000059.1, from coordinate 11,409 downwards.
TGAAGGATCTCCATCGCAACGCACCGATTGGTCGGCCCATTGCCAACACGCAGACATATATTCTCGATGCACACCGCCAGCCGGTGCCTGTGGGCGTGGCCGGCGAGCTCTACATCGGCGGGGCAGGTGTGGCGCGCGGCTACGTCAACCGTCCCGAACTGACGGCCGAACGTTTCGTGCCCGATCCGTTCGGAGGCGCGATGGGTGCGCGCATGTACCGTACCGGTGATCTCGCTCGCTGGATGCCTGATGGCAACATTGAGTTTCTTGGACGCAACGACCATCAGGTGAAGTTCCGCGGTTTCCGCATCGAGCTGGGCGAGATCGAAACCAAGCTGACCGAACATGCGGGAATTCGGGAGGCTGTCGTGCTTGCGCGCGAGGACGCTGCCGGTGACAAGGCCCTCGTTGCCTACTATGTCGGGCCGGAAGCCTTCAAGGCAGAGGAGCTCAGGGCCCACCTCTCCACCAGCCTGCCCAAGCACATGGTTCCCCAGGCATTCGTCTGGATGGAGGCGCTTCCCTTGCTGGCCAATGGGAAGCTCGATCGCAAGTCGCTGCCTGCTCCCGATCTTGCGCCTGTGCGTGCGGAGTCCGACTTCGTGGCGCCACGAAACGAACTCGAGGCCCGTATTGCGCAGATATGGTCCGAGGTTCTCGGCATTCCGAAGATTGGCATCGACGACAATTTCTTCGACCTCGGCGGCGAGTCCTTCAAGGCGTTTCGCGTGGTCGGGCGGATCGGCCATGGCATCGGCGTAACGGAGCTTTTCAAATACCCCACCGTGCGGCAACTCGCCGAACGTATCGCCGGGGGAAGGGCGACGTCCGATGGATTGCTGCACGAACTCACCCGACCCATTCCCGCGGAGCAGAAGACACTCACGCTCATCTGCATTCCGTTCCCCGGTGGCGGGCCGATCTCGTATCAACCACTGGCCAAGGCCATGCCGCACGGCTGCAAGGTGTTGGCCTTGGAAATACCGGGCCACGATTTCGGTCGACGCGATGAGCAGACATTGCCCATCGACGAGATCGCCCGGCGATGCGCCGAGGAAATACGCCGCGACGTCACCGGCCCCATCGCCTTCTACGGGCATTGCGCCGGCGGCGCGTTGACGATCGCCATCGCGGCAGAGCTGGAAAAAGCAGGCGTGGAGATCTCCCGGCTTTTCATCGGCGGCCATTTCCCGACACCGCACCTGGCCGGAAAGGTATTCGAGTTTCTCCGCAAGGTGTTCCCAATCCACAAGTGGAGCTCCAACCGTTCCGCCTTCGACCTGCTCAAGTCCTTCGGCTTTTTCGATGAGATCACCGACAAGGAGCAGCAGGACTTTGTAATGGGCCACTTCGTGCGCGAGCACCAGGAGATCGAGGACTTCTACACCGCGCTTTACAACGCGCCCTTCCCGAAACTCAAAGCGCCGTTGACCAGCGTGATCGGCGAGATGGACCGCGCCACCACCCTGTATCAGGAACGCCACCGTGAGTGGGAATACTTCAGCGTCTCCGTCGATTTTGCGGTGATTCCGAAGGCCGGCCACTATTTCATCAAGCATCAGGCCGGTGATCTGGCGGCGATCATCGAGGCGGGGATTGTCCGCCGGCACGATGAGTCCGTCTCGCTGCCGGAACCCGTCGCCGAGACGGCGATCAACGAAACGTCCGCCCGCACCGAAAAGCTCACCGCCAAGCCGAGCCTGAAGACCTTCTTCACCGTCGCCATCGGCGAGATCATCTCCGTGATCGGCAGCACGCTGACGTCGTTCGCTTTAGGGGTGTGGGTCTATCAACAGACCGGACGTGTTTCAAGCTACGCCTTGATGATGGTCTTCATCATTCTCCCGGCGATCGCGCTTGCTCCCATCGCGGGAACCCTTGCCGATCGTATCGACAGAAAGAAGATCATGATCGCGAACAACTGCCTCGCCGGACTTTCCACGGCAACCGCGGCGGCCCTGATCTGGACCGGTAGCCTGCATATCTGGCAGGTGTACGTCATTGCTGGCGTCACTGCCGTGGCAAACGCCTTCCGGCTACCCGCTTACATGTCGGTGGTCACCCAGATCGTTCCGAAGCGCTATTACGGCAAGGCCAACGGTTTCGTGCAACTCGGTACCGGGTTGGGCGCTTTCCTCGGGCCGGCTTTGGCGGGTGCGTTGATGGGCCTGATTGGCCTGCACGGCATCGTCGTGACCGACTTTGTAACCTTCCTGATCGCCGTCTCGGCACTTCTTTCCGTGCGCCTTCCCGACAGCCTGTTCGAGCGGCGTGAGGAGCCGTTCTTCAAGGAAATGATCGGAGGCTGGCGCTACATCATCAAGCGCCACAGTCTGGTCGCGATGATCCTGATGACCACCATCGCCAACTTCGTCGCGGGGCTCATCGAATCGCTGGTGACACCACTGGTGCTCGCTTCAGGTGGTCCGGCGTCACTGGGCATCGTCATGGCCGCGAATGGCGCGGGGATACTCGCCGGCAGCACCGTGATGAGCATCTGGGGCGGCACGCGACGCCGAATCGATGGCGCCTTGGGAAGCGTGCTGCTTTCCGGATTGTGCATCGCCATCGCGGGCGCCAATCCCGCCATGTTGATCCAGGCGCTGGGCATGTTCGGTTTCGGCTTTGCACTGGCACTGGCAAACGCGCATTGGATCTCCACGATTCAGGCCAAGGTGGGCCAGGAGCTTCAGGGCCGCGTGATGGCCACCAACTTCATGTTGATGGAAGCAACGGTGCCGCTCGGCTATCTGGCGGCCGGACCGTTGGCCGATCGCATCTTCGAGCCACTGATGGTGAAGGGCGGTGCATGGGCTTCGACCTTTGGCATGATCGGCATCGGTCCGGGACGTGGCATCGGGCTCATCCTGATGCTCTCGGGTGCCTTCGTGGTTGTATGGAGCATGGCAGCCTATTCGTATCGACCGATCCGGTGCCTTGAAGACATTCTCCCCGACGCGATTGCAGACGACGTCATCGAAGCTGAAAAGGACAAGATTCAGGCAAAGGCAGACCAGGCGCTGAACTCCCTGCGGCGCTCTTGAGAAGGCTTTTGTTGCAGCGGCGTACGCGCCACCTCAAGAAGGGCCTCGACAGGCGATTAATGCGCGCCTGCCGAGGCAACGGCACAGCGCAAATCAGATATCTTCGCGCACCTTCTTTTCGCCCGCGTTTATACGCAGCGTCAGGCGATTCTCGGGCATTGCTATAGGGCAATTCGGGAACGGAATGAACGCGCAAGGAGGATTGACGGCCTTGTTAAAATCCAAGACGATTTTTCCATCTTTGGCCGCAGGGGTCAGCAAGAAGCGCGCGCCGCCATAAGTCTCCTTCCCCGAAGTGCGGTCCGCAAAGACAAACAATACCTCGTCGTCCGACTCCATATAGGGCATGAGTTCGTAACGCTTTCCATCTCGAAAGAATACCGCCTTGCTCTTGATCTGGACTTTTTGAACGGAGCCTTGTATGTAAGCCACGTCGACTTCGCGAGGCTCTTTCAGAGGCTCCCAATCCGCAGTGATTTTCCAGCCGGAGTCGATCGGGAAATAATCGAGGCCTTTAAAATTGACGAGCTTTGGAGCCTGGGTGTCGGTAACAATGAGCCGTTTTTCACCTTTGTTATAGTCGCCCTCGTAGGAATAAATTTTCAGCGTTTCCGTACTGGCATGGATCGTCGTAGGCGTCTTGCTGCCTTTCACGGGATCCAGCTGCAAAGTTCCATCGGGAAAAAAATACAAACCATTTATATGAAATGGTTCGATGCTGCCTTGCCCTGAAGGCGAGTGATCGATCGTGGCATGGCTGCCATTCACCAATGCCAGACTAATAGAGCCATTGTCAGCATAAGTAAGGTCGCCGAGATGCGACGGGCCCGATGGCAACACAATGTCTTGGTCCGCCCCTGATCCAATGCGGCTTGTACCTGGTCGCACAACTTCAGAGTTGGTAACACTAAGCCAGCTTTGAGGGGACTTCAGCTTTTCAATCCGTTGTTGCTGCCACTGCTGGATCTCCAGCTGATAGCTATCGACGGCAGCTTGCGCAACTCCACTCGTTGCACAGACTGTTGCCAAAGCAATTAAGCACGACGAAAACTTACGCATCATATTCACGAGCCTTTGCGTTCTTGATTGTGAAAACACGGGCGTGTCAGCTAAGCAATCAGCCTCCACGCGCATGTGCTGCCGCTTTTTCGGTCCGGCCTTATGGCGTAAAGGCAAGCGCAGTCCGAAGGAAAGTGCAGGCCGCGTTGCTCACGCCATAAGTGAGATGAGTTCGGCAGTGGAGGCCGACGGTTACACATCGAGGCTTACCGTGCTTAGTTAACATTCATTTTGTTGACCCTTGATCGAGGCGAAGGCGACGAATTCGAAATTGCCGTACGACCTTACCTCCGCGCCTCCATCGCTATCGGAGCGAAGGTTCGCAGGGCAAGACAAGCGCTCGGGCATGCTTCAGCCGTTGCGCATTGCCTACATTCAGGCCAAGAAGCCAGCGCGGCATTCGCATTCCCTCAGCGGAGCCAGCCGCACATATCGATTCTTCATCGATCACCACTCTTCACCAAGGCTCTTGGCCGACACCTGCCGCCAAGAGCTTTTCGACTGGCTGGCTCAATCCACCGCAGCAGCCTGGCCAAGGCTGTAGCCAAGAAAGCGTGTTACCGGCCGGTAGCCCATGCGCTGGTACACCGCAAACCCGGCCTGAGTGGCGTGCAAGCTGGTCTGCCGCAAGCCCGAGGCGTGGTGGGCAACCTCCAGGACGTGGCGCACGATGGCTTCGCCAAAACCGAGACGTTGCGCCTCAGGGTGGGTCGCCACGAGCGCCAGGTAGAGTTCGCCATTGCTTTCGATCACCGATGCGGTCGAAACCGGTTTGCCTTGGTGAAAAGCGACATAGGAATGGGAACGCTCCGTCCACAGCGGCATGCTTTGCCGGAAGGCCGCGAAGTACGAACCGGATGCCGCCGCGTAAGCCGCTTCGTTGACCGCGGTGAAGTGGTTGAGGGCTTGCTCGCTACCGACGCGCTCGAAGTGCAGGCCGTGGTGTTCGGTCGCTTGCGCGAACGGCAAAAGTCCACCCGTCATGCCTGTCGCGTTGAGCACGGGAGCCAGGCCGGCGTCTGCGATGGCGGCCTCCAAGTCTGATCGCGCGGCTTCCGCGACGTAGTCTTCGCAAAGCAGGAACAATCCAGGTTGCGCCTTCAGGCGCATGTATTGCGCCACGGTGCGGAGACGCTGCCGGAGTACATCGGTGTCCGCGATACCTTCGTTGAGATACACCGCGTTGAAAAATATGAGATCGCTGCACGTCCAGCGCACGGCTATGCCGTCCTTGTCGAAGACTTCGCTGTCCGGTATGGCGCTGCACACGAACGTGCTGAGGGCGATGAATTGATCGTTGGATTTGATGGTGTCGGGTTTGGACATGGGGTACGTCTTTGCGATCACGGAAAGGGCAAGTTGCAGGCGCGCGGTGTCAGCTCAGCACGGTTCGACAGCCGGCGACCGGAGAGGGGGACGTTTGCGCAGGAAGATGGCGTAGCTGATCGCGCCCACGGCAAGCCAGCACAAGCCGATTTCCCAGGCGGCCCGTTCCATGTAGTACAGAACGTAGGCCAGGATGGCGAAGCCCATGGCCGGGCATACCAGATGTCGAAAGTAAGCGCGGGAACCTCGCCGCCCCACGAAGTGAACCACCACCGTGACATGGAGAATGAGGAAGCCCGTAATGGCGCCGAAATTGATCAGGATGGCGATCACATCGAAGTGGTTGAGGAAGACCATCGAAATGGCGATGGACGCTGCCGCCACAAACAGCAGGCTGCCGTAGGGAGTCTTGAACTTCGGGTGCACCGTGGCCATGAACGCAGGCATCCGCCCGTCGCGGGCCATGGCGAACAACAGCCTGGAAATGGAGGCCTGCACCACGCCCGCCGAAGTAAGGCCGAACATCACCGCGCACAAACAAGCTGTGAGCGAGCCGAAAGCCTTGCCGCCGGCGATCGCGGCCACTTCATACATTGCCGTATCGGGTGAGGCGAAGCTCCTGCCGTTGGCAAGGTCGGTCGCGATCCAGGTCTGAGCGACGAACAGCACGGCGGCGAGCAGCAGCGAGGCAATCGTGGCTCGGCCGACGATGCGCCGGCTATCTCCCCGCACCTCTTCGGCGAGGGTGGAGATCGCATCGAACCCCAGGAACGAAGTAGCGGACAGCGACACAGCCGCGAAGACCAGGCCGACACTGAAGGCCTCGGGGCGGTACAACGGTTTCATCGTTAAATGTCCCGCGCCAGCTCCGTGAGAAAGCGCATACGCACCCAACACGAGGAAAACCGCCAGGAGCGCCAACTGCACCGCAAGGAGTATCTTGTTCATCGCCGCGGTCACCTCCACGCCGATGAAATTGACCACAGTGCCGATGGCGATGAAGCCCACCACCATGCTCCAGCGCGGTATCGAGGGCACGATGTCATGCAATGCATTGGCGGCGGCCAGGTAGACCACGGCGGGCATCAGCAGGTAATCGAGAACAAGCATCCAGCCGGCCACGAAACCGGTCTTCTCACCGATGGCCCGACGTGCATAGGCGTAGACCGAGCCTGCCAACGGAAAATCGGCAGACAGCAGCTTATAGCTGTACGCGGTGAACGACATTGCCAGCGCGCCGACGATGTAGGCCAGCACCGCCATGCCCTTAGAGACGCTGGACAAGTAGCCATAGATGGCGAAGGGAGCGAGCGGGCCGATAAAGATCAGGCCATGGATGAGCAGGTCGGCGAAGCTTAGAGAGCGATTTAGATCAATAGGGAAGGATCCCGCCGGTTGCACAGGGGCGGGGAACAGGGCGTCTGGTTTCTGCATGTACTGCTCGTTGGCGTGAGGTTTTGAGTGTGGATCGCGTTGTCCCGAACCAGCGCCGGGCGACGACGCGTCGTCACCTGCAGCCTGGCGGGCAGGGCGCCGTTTGATCAGCCAGGCGCCTATCCGGATCTCATTCTTATAGTTCGGTCATGCTTCAAATGGCTAAGGCATCAGATGACCATGAATGGCCTTCGAGTCGCAGCAGGCCCGCTACAAAGCGCTCCTATGGATAGATCACGTCAGCGTGAGTGCCACGAATCAAACTTTTGGTTCATGCGCATTTTTTTGCGTCCCATGTGCTCTTTTCTCCATCGCCGCCGGTGCCCCATATCAAAACGAGCTCTCTGAGCGGACAGGGCATTGGCGCTTGCAATGGTCGCCGATGGGAGCCCTGCACGGACCTTACTTTCTTATCAGCGGGCACGCGTGCAGAGCCATGTGTCTCGCCTTCGGTAAGGTCGGCGTCTACAACCGATCGCGCGCCGATACAGATACAGGTCGTGCAGTCCAAGAGCAGGTAGGCGGGCAAGTGCGTGCATGAACATGCGCGCAAGGGCAGCCACGGGGCGAAGTCGGCTAGGCTCCGGGATAGCTCCTTCGGATAGCAGTGAAGCTGTTCGCTTCGACGCCTCTTTCGCTACGCCATGAATATGTCCTCACCGAAAGTGGCAAGGAATTTCGCACGGCATTGCTAATCCTCCATGCGGACGATGCYAGTGCCGCGGTGGCCATCTTCCGGGCCCTGGGTGGCGGTTGGCCGAGAAGCACCGTTGTGCCCGAGGCGGACAAGAAGGAGATTGCCTCCCTCAATTCATGGCAACACGTTCGGCAGGGTGCCGGCGTTCTCAAGCACTAGACTGGCGTAGCAGGCTACTCGTGGAACTAACGAGGGGCAGTTTTGGTTGGGACGTATTGCATCGTCCACCTTGGTTCGGTACCCGTCGTGTATTCGTTTCCAATCCACGGCGTGCCGCAAATGTGAAGATAGGCATACGGGGTGCCGGCGAACATGATCCAGGCGCCGGCATCTCGGACAGTCGTGGGCAGGCCGCAGTGCTTGGCATCAAAGGGCCAAAGCACCATCCAGTGCGGCCCAATGGGAATGGCCGGACTGGTCTTGTCGAGGACGGAATCGTTGCTGTGCTGCGTGGCTCCGCAGAGCATGTAACAAAGGCCAGGCGTTTTGATGGTAGGGGCAGGGCGGCCCGCTAAAATGTCGTTGAACCACTGCAGAGCCAACGCATCGGCGCACATGGGTGGGTCCCCCACTTTGTTCTCATTGCCCGGCGTGCAGACCCAGCCGTTGCTACCCTGACGAAGCACGGTCATGTTGCCGCGATGATCCATTTCCGCCACGGTTGCATCGCGCGTGATTTGCGCGGGACCGGCGCGCATGGCGCGGGCAATTTTAACCGCTTTTTCGAGCTCAACCTCAGAACTCGAAGGAGCGACCTGGCCTACCAAAGCGACCGCGGCGTTGCTATAGCTTCCAGAGCCGGCGCCATTCTGGGCCGCAGCCCGCCCAGACAATATAGCCATCGCGGAGCCGAAGAAAGCGAGTTGGCCAATCGCTTCACGCCTTGATTTAGAGGCGCATTCGTTATCCATAAGAGCGTCTGGATCGATCATGTTGGCTCCTTATGTGATGGGGCTATCGCAGGGTCTTAACCAACACAGACTTTGCCGCCGCTGCAGAATCGGTCTTTGGGCCGGCGATCGCTCTCTGCGATTGGACAGATCCCTTCATTGCAGCAAGCGAGGCCGTATCGTCCCGCACACACAATTGGCCGCCCCTTCGAACACCATAAACCTTCGGAAATGGCCTGTATTGTCTGAAATGGGACGTGATCAAATCGTCTTGAGCTGGGGACGGAGAACGAACGCTGAGTTGGTGAAAGCGAGTGGCGACAAGAGCAAGCCAGACCTGATGCGTCTTGTTCGAACAATCAGGGCGCGAATGGCTTGGGCGTTCCGTCCTGGCCCGCATAGGAGACTGTGATAGCCACAGGCGCCTAGGATTCCGCAGCGTCCTTGGTCAGCCCGACAAGCTTGCGTTTCGAAAGGTCCGGCTTTGCCCCATAGGCACTCGACCTTGATCCGCCACCACTGCCTGCCTCGCAAGTGGATGCTCTCGGGCAGGCGTTTCGAAGCGCTCCCGTGACACCACGGCCAACGCGTCGACGCTATCGCCAGGGATTGCCTGTCTCAGCCGGTGAGAACGACGCGGGATAGGTTTCCGCCATGGATACTCGCGCCCAACTCCAGAAAGCTCTGAACCGCATTGAGGCCCACCTTCCAGGCCTGCTCGATGCGCACCCCGATCCCGCCGACTTCTGGCCTGCCTTTGCGGGCGAGGCGGACACCGTTCTCGATGGTGCGCCCGCTCACGAGCAGGATTGGGTCGCCGACAGGCTCGAGAGTATGCTCAATTTCCACGGGGCACCCGCCCCATAGGAGCGAACTGGGGCAGTGACATAGCCACCACATTGGGTAGTGCACTGGTGGCCGATAATTGACCTCAATGACACACAAGGACAGGCACTTCCGTACTCAGAAGTAGTTTGTTGGTTTCGCTACCCAGTAGCAGGCGATCCATCCCCGAGCGACCATGGGAACCCATCACAATGAGGTCGCACCTCTGCTCGCGAGCGATACGGTCGATGGCTTCATGCGGGCGATGCGCGTATTCGAACGATCCTTCCCAAAGTACCTTCGCGGCCTCTGCTCGCTGCCTTGTTTGTTCGAGGAAGTAGCCTGCTTTCTCGTTGACTTCCTTCTCGTAGGCATCCTCCGGAAAAATCATCATTTCCGAGAAATAGGGGACTGAGCTGAAGGGTTCCATGGCATGAAACACGAAGACAGTGGCACCCAGCTGCCTTGCCAGGTCGATGCCGAGATCGACGGCGCGCAGTGAAAGATCGGAACCGTCGGTGGGCAACAGAATACGTTTGAACATGACGAATGCTCCGGAGCTGGCATGAGGGAGTGCTTGTTCTCACGGCGCCAGGATCCGAGCCTGGGCAACCGCCGAGATTGCACGCACACTTTGTCTCCTGGCACCCATGGGGTTTTTGACGCCAGTCAATTGCGGCGATGCTGTGGTGCTGATGCCTGAGGCCATCGTCATATCGTCACAAGAGCGCTCGGACCGCCCGGATCGCTGGCCCGTGTTAGCATCGAATCACACGCCCAGACCTTGAGGGACGGGCCATATGCCGCCTGTCGCCGATTTGATCGATATCAGCCAGCTCCGTCGAAGCTGCGCCAGCTGCGGGCTTCAGGAACTGTGTTTGCCTGCAGGTATCAGCGGCGATGATCTCGCCCGCCTGGACGCCACCGTGCGAGACAAGCGCGTTCTTGAACGAGGGCGTGCGCTGTACAGGGCAGGAGACGCCTTTCACTCGCTGTTTGTAGTCCGGTCCGGGACGCTCAAGACCTTCGTGTTGGGTGAGGATGCGACGCAGCAGGTCATCGGTTTTCATTTGCCTGGCGAGATCGTGGGTGTCGATGCTCTTGCCTCCGGTCGCCACGCGAGCCAGGCCGAGGCCCTGGAGAGAACGAGCATCTGTGAGCTGCCTTTCGCGCAGTTGGAGCACGTCACTCGCGAGATTCCGGCACTGCAGCGGCAGCTACTTCGCGTGATCAGTCGCGAAGTGGTTCAGGAGCACCAGCATTTGGTGACTATGGGCCAGCAGCAGGCACAGGTGCGCCTCGCGATCTTTTTGAAAAGCCTGGCAGACCGATATACCGCGCTGCATCGGGATGGCGGCCATCTGATGCTCTCGATGTCCCGCCATGACATTGCCAGCTACCTGGGTCTGGTCGTCGAGACAGTCAGCCGGCTGTTCACGCGATTTGAGGAGGCCGGCATTCTGGAGGTGCGTCGGAAGGCCGTTACGATCCTCCGGCCAGACCTGCTTGACCAGCTGTGCCGCCCTGTCCAGAGCGACTCAGGTTCGAAGAAGGCGCTCCAGCCTGCCGCTAATTGACGTCAGTCAATTTTAGCCTCCCGGCGAGCGCGTAAAACGATAGTGCGCTGGATGCCGAACACGCAACGATCGTGAAGGTCAACGGGACATGGCTGGACGATCTGCATCGCCGGGGTCATCGTCATGTCTACCCAGACTCATTCGCCTGCGGATATCGCCAAGCCGTTCCTGCCGTTCCTTGAAGCACTCGAAGGAGACCACTGGATCGAGCCTCTGAGGGATGGAACCCCCGTGCTCATCCGGCCTCTTGCACAGGAAGATCGGGACCGCGAGCAGGCGTTCATCGAACGCCTTTCTCACAAGGCGCGGCGGATGCGCTTTCTGGGAGATTTCCGGGACGTCGATACCGCGACCCTTGATCGCCTGATGGACATCGACTACCAGGATCGGATGGCCTTTGTGGCGCTCGTACACGAAGACGGCCAGCTACGTGAGATCGGCGTGAGTCGCTATAGCGCAACCAGCGATGCCAGGCACTGCGAGTGTGCCGTCACCGTCGCCGACGATTGGCAGGGAAGGGGCCTGGGTGTCCTGCTCATGCGGCATCTGATCGATAT
>NZ_JBFTRY010000058.1:0-19251 GCF_056399745.1 Dyella sp. 01N36 | reverse complement strand
CGCGGGAACCTCTCCTATCCGTCATTCCGACGTAGGCCGGAATCCAGTGGCGTCAAGCCCCGGTAGTCATCGTATGGCTGGAGCGTGAGGCTCTGGATTCCGGCCTGCGCCGGAATGACGGTGAGGGTTGCCATGTACTGAGGCCAGGTCGCCCCTCACCCCAACCCTCTCCCCGGAGGGGAGAGGGAGTTGGACTGCGGCAAGCTTCAAGGCTGGCAAATCCCCCCATCCCTCCGTATAATCGCCGGTTCGACCCACCAGGACGGGTCGTGAACCGATCGTGGCAGGACGGAAAGAGTGGCCCTCGGGGTCGCCGCCAGATCAGTCAGAAACCGGGGCCGCACCTCAAAACGGCGAACCCCATCAAGGAGCATTCCCATGCCCAAGATCAAGACCAACCGGGCGGCCGCGAAGCGTTTTCGCAAAACCGCGTCGGGCAAGTTCAAGGCCGGTCACGCCTTCAAGTCGCACATCCTGACCAAGAAGTCGACCAAGCGTAAGCGCGGTCTCCGTGCCACCAACCACGTCAAAGCTTGCGACACCAAGGGTGTAGCACGCATGTTGCCGTACTTGTAAGGCGAGGAGATAAACCATGGCTCGTGTAAAGCGTGGCGTTACCGCCCGTCGTCGTCACAAAAAGATCATTGGCCGCGCGAAGGGCTACTACAACGCCCGTCGCAAAGTCTTCCGCGTTGCCAACCAGGCCGTCATCAAGGCTGGTCAGTACGCCTATATCGGCCGTAAGCAGCGCAAGCGTCAGTTCCGCGCGCTGTGGATCGTTCGTATCAATGCCGCCGCTCGTCAGTTCGGTCTGTCCTACAGCCGCCTGATCAACGGTCTGGCCAAGGCCGGCATCACCGTCGACCGCAAGGTGCTGGCTGATATCGCCGTGCACGACATCAAGGCGTTTGGCGCGATCGCAGAGAAAGCGAAGGCCAGTCTGGCGGCGTAATTTGTGCGCTCATCCTTGATCGCTAAGATCAAGAAGCGGCCATCCATGGCCGCACTCTTCAAGGGATGCGCGTGACGTTCGCGGGGAGGAGGCCAGAAGCCTCCTCCCCGTTTTCGTTTCTGACTTTCAACCCGGAATCGCATCGATGGACGATCTGGATAGCCGCGCCGTGCAGGCGCTGGCCGATATTGGCAACGCCGACACGCTCGAAGCACTCGACGCGCTGCGCGTGAGCCTGCTGGGCAAGAGCGGCATCGTCACCGCCGCACTGAAAGCGCTGGGCGCGCTGTCGCCCGACGAGCGCAAGGCGCGTGGTGCCGAGGTCAACCGCATCAAGGATCGTCTTGCCGACGCGCTGGCCGCGCGCAAGCAGGTGCTTGAGCAGGCGGAACTCGATCACCGCCTCGCTTCCGAAACCATCGACATCACGTTGCCAGGTCGCAACGGCGAGCGTGGCGGTATTCACCCGATCACGCGCGCGCTTGAGCGCATCAGCGCGATCTTCTCGCGCCTGGGTTACCAGCGCGCCGATGGTCCGGAAATCGAAGACGACTGGCACAACTTCGAGGCGCTGAATTTCCCGCCGCATCATCCGGCGCGCGCCATGCACGACACCTTCTATTTCGGCGATGGCCGCCTGCTGCGCACGCATACCTCGCCGGTGCAGGTGCGTTCGATGCAGGGTCGCCAGCCGCCGATCCGCATCATTGCGCCGGGCAAGGTCTATCGCAGCGATTCGGACCAGACGCATTCGCCGATGTTTCATCAGATCGAAGGCCTGCTGGTCGATGAGACCTCGAGCTTTGCGGATCTGAAGGGCACGCTGGCCGAATTCATCCGCGCCTTTTTCGAGCGCGATTTCGAGATGCGTTTCCGCCCCAGCTATTTCCCCTTCACCGAGCCCTCGGCCGAAGTGGACATCCGTTGGGATGCGGAAGACGGCAGCACGCGCTGGCTGGAAGTGCTGGGCTGCGGCATGGTGCATCCGAACGTGCTCAAGAACTGCGGCATTGATCCGGAGCGTTACACCGGCTTTGCCTTCGGCCTGGGTGTGGAACGCTTTGCGATGCTTCGCTACGGCGTTTCCGATCTGCGCGCGTTCTTCGAGAACGATCTGCGCTTCCTCAAGCAGTTCGCGTAAACGCAGCAGGAACCGATACGCATGAAATTCTCCGAGAACTGGTTGCGCGAACTGGTCGAGATCCAGGCAGATCGCGCGACGCTGTCCCACGCACTGACCATGGCCGGTCTGGAAGTGGAAGAACTCACGCCGCTGGGCGAAGGCCTGGATGGCGTGGTCGTGGCCGAGATCGTCGGCGCCGAAAAACATCCTGAAGCCGATCGCCTGCAGGTGTGCAAGGTGGACGCGGGGCAGGGCGAGCCGCTGCAGATCGTCTGTGGTGCGCCGAATGCGCGCGTGGGCATCAAGGTGCCGCTGGCGATGGTGGGGGCAACTTTGCCCGGCGGTATCAACATCAACGCGGCCAAGCTGCGCGGTGTGGAATCGTTCGGCATGCTGTGCTCGGCCAAGGAGCTGGGCATCGACGCCGATGCGTCCGGCCTGCTCGAATTGCCGGCCGATGCGCCCGTGGGCAAGCCGCTGGCTGCCTATCTTGGCCTGCCCGATGCGAGCTTCGAACTGAAACTCACCCCGAACCGTCCGGATTGCCTTGGCCTTTACGGTCTTGCACACGACGTGGCGGCCTTGTTCGGCAGTCGCGTGAAGACGGGCGAACAAGCAGCTGCACCCGTGACCAGCGAAGCACGTCGCGGTATCCGCCTCGAAGCGGGCGCCGATGCGCCCCGCTATCTGGGCCGCATCATCGAAGGCATCGATGCGAAGGCGCGCACGCCGCTGTGGCTGGCGGAGCGTCTGCGTCGCGCGGGCCTGCGTCCGATCAGCGCCGTGGTCGACGTCACCAACTACGTGATGCTCGAACTTGGTCAGCCGCTGCATGCCTTCGACAACGACACGCTGCATGGCGACATCGTGGTGCGTCACGCGCGCGATGGCGAAACGCTCAAGCTGCTCGATGGTTCCGAGGCCAAGCTCGACAACGGTTTCGTGCTGATCGCCGACGCCACCAGTGGCCTCGCCGTGGCTGGCGTGATGGGCGGCTTCGATTCGCGCGTCACCGACGACACGCGCAACGTGTTCCTGGAATCCGCGCACTTCGCACCGGCCGCGATCATGGGCCGTGCGCGCAAGCTGGGCATGCATACGGATGCATCGCATCGCTTCGAGCGCGGTGTCGATCCGGCGCTGCCGCAGCGTGCGCTGGAGCGCGCCACGGAACTGCTGCTCGCCATCGCGGGCGGCAAGGCTGGCCCCGTGCTGGTTGCCGAAAACCTCACCGATCTGCCGACGCCCGCCACCGTGGTGCTGCGCCGCGCGCGCCTCAAGCGCGTGCTGGGTATCGAGGTGGCCGATGTGGAAGTCGAGCGCATCTTCACCGCGCTGGGCATGAAGGTGGTGCCGCAGGACGATGGCTGGCAGGTCACCGCACCCAGCAGCCGTTTCGATATCGAGCGCGAAGAGGACCTGATCGAAGAGGTCGCGCGCATCCATGGCTACGACAATATCCCGACCCATACGCCGGCCGGTGCGCTGACCCTGGCGGCCGAACCGGAAGCACGCCTCAACGAACTGGCCGTGCGCGAGCAGCTCGCTGCCCGCGGTTACTACGAGGCGGTGAACCTGGCCTTCATCGGCAACGACGTGCTGCAGCGCTGGGGCATGACCGAACAGCTGGTGCCGCTGGCCAACCCGCTATCGGCGGAGCTGGCCATCATGCGTCCGTCCCTGCTGCCAGGGCTGATCGTGGCGCTCTCGCACAACCGCGCCCGCCAGCAGGAGCGCGTGCGCCTGTTCGAACTGGGCCGTACTTTCCGCATCAGCGCCGAAGCCGCCGCCCGCAAGGACGCACCGACCGAGACGCCGACCCTGTCCATCGTCGCCAGCGGCATCGCGCATGCCGAGCAGTGGGGCGAAGCCTCGCGCACGCTCGATTTCCACGACCTCAAGGGCGACCTCGATGCCCTGATCGTCTGGGGCGGCGAGCCCGATCGCTGGGCCTTCCATGCCGACGGCTTGCCCGGCTGGCTGCATCCCGGTCGCGGTGCCCGCGTGACGCGCGACGGGCAGACCGTCGGTTACCTGGGTGCCCTGCATCCGCAGCTGGCTAAAGCCCTGGACCTCGGCGCCGATGTCCATGTGCTCGAACTGGAGCTGGAACCGGTCCTGGCCCGCCGCCTGCCCAAGGCCGTGGCCGTCCCGCGCTTCCCGTCCGTACGCCGCGACATTGCGGTGGACGTGCCGGAAGAGGTGAGCTGGTCACAGATTGAGCAGGTGGTCCGCTCGACCCTGGGCAGCCAGCTCAAGGAGCTGCGCCTGTTCGATCGCTATAGCGGCAAGGGGGTCGAACTAGGCCGAAAGAGTCTCGCTATGGGCTTGATTTTACAGGACGCTTCACGCACCCTTACTGACGACGACGCCGACCGTAACATTCGTGAAGCAGTCGGTGCGTTGGAGATGGCATGCAAGGCGAAGTTGCGAGGATAAGATGGCGCTGACCAAAGCAGAGATGGCCGAGCGCCTCTTTCTCGAGGTGGGCCTCAACAAGCGTGAGGCAAAAGAATTCGTGGACGCCTATTTCGAGGTGGTCCGCGAGGCGTTGGAAAAGGGCGAGCAGGTGAAGCTGTCGGGGTTCGGCAACTTTGACCTCCGCCAGAAGAACCAGCGACCGGGACGCAATCCCAAGACGGGCGAAGAGATTCCGATTTCCGCCCGCCGCGTGGTGACGTTCCGACCGGGTCAGAAACTCAAGGTGCGAGTCGAGGGCTATGCTGGACCAAGGGAATAACACCGAGCTGCCCGCCATTCCGGCGAAGCGCTACTTCACGATTGGTGAAGTAAGCGAACTGTGTGGCGTCAAGCCGCACGTGTTGCGGTATTGGGAACAGGAATTTCCCGCACTCAATCCGGTCAAGCGCCGCGGCAACCGCCGCTATTACCAGCGTCACGACGTGCTGATGATCCGTCAGATCCGTGGCCTGCTGTATGACGAGGGCTTCACCATCACCGGCGCCCGCGCCCGGTTGGAAGGCCCGCAGGCGCGCATGGAGTCGAGCATTTCCCACCAGATCGTGCGCCAGGTGCGCATGGAGCTGGAAGAAGTCCTCGCACTGCTGCGTCGCTGAACTTTCATCACGACTTCCGGTACTACCGGCTTAGCTGGTAGACTTGTCGTCTTGCCGATCATCGGGGCGTAGCGCAGCCTGGTAGCGCATCTGCCTGGGGGGCAGAGGGTCGTGGGTTCGAATCCCGCCGTCCCGACCAATTCGGCAATAGATAAGAAAACGGTGCCTTTGGGCGCCGTTTTTTTGTTTGTTGATGCTGCGAAAGCGGGACTTCGAAACTCTGCAGCGGTCGCCAGCGAGCCGCGAAAGCTACTCGAAGCTGGCTTCGCTGCAGCAAAGCCCTATCTCTTTCGCAGGAAAGACCAGACGTCCCTTTGCTTGTTGGCCTGATGGACAGGCCCTACACTGAACATGTGCAATATGACGTACATGTCGGGAGAGCCCCCATGAGGACCGTGAACTTCACGGAGGCAAGGAACAATCTGAAGGCAGTGGCCGATCAGGTAGCGGAGGACCATACCGCTACGCTCATCACGCGCCGCGATGCCGAGGATCTCGTGATGCTTTCGGCTAGTGACTACAACTCCATTCAAGAGATGCTGTACCTCGTCAGCTCCAGGGCGAATGCAGCGCGCCTTAACGAGGCGATGGAAGAGGCCGACGCCCGGCTGCCGGCTGCCGCCCGCGTGGTTACCCCTGACGATCTGGCTGGCATGGCCCCGCGCAAGCACCAGGCCGGCAAGGTCATGGACGAGCCCAGCCATGCGGCCCCTTTGTTGATCCGCCGGCATACCGGTGTAGAGACCAAGGTCAAGGCGGGTGACTCGAAGGCCAGCCGGGTCAAGGCCGCCACGCCGGGCAAACCCAAGAACCCTTCCAAGGCCGCGCCGGCGAAGTCAGCCTCGAAGCCCAAGAAGAAGGCGTAAAACGCCATGGACCAAGACAGGAACAGGGATGATCTGTGGTGGTCGAAGCGAGGCTGGGAAGACTACCTACATTGGCAGGCAAGCGATGCCACCAAGGTAGCCGCCATCAATGGTTTGATCAGGGATATTCGCAAGACTCCCTTTACGGGCCTGGGCAAGCCAGAACCTCTAAGGGAGAACTGGTCCGGTTGGTGGTCGCGGCGCATCACCCTGGAACACCGGCTGGTCTATCGGCTGCTGGACCTTCCTGCTCCTGGCGTGAAGCACGCCAGGACAACCATACGGATGATCCAGATCGCGCAGTGCAGATTCCACTACTGAATCTGCACCGCCCAACGGTCGTTTCTCAATAAAGCACGCGACTGCGCAGCGTCCCCGGAATGGCCGAGAGACGATCGCGCAGCTCACCCGACTGCTTCTCATCGGCGGCCACATCGATCACGACATAGCCCACTTCGCTGTCCGTCTGCAG
Organism: Dyella sp. 01N36; assembly: GCF_056399745.1. Lineage (NCBI taxonomy): Bacteria > Pseudomonadati > Pseudomonadota > Gammaproteobacteria > Lysobacterales > Rhodanobacteraceae > Dyella > Dyella sp. 01N36. Next base: position 12,761 of record NZ_JBFTRY010000058.1, on the reverse strand, counting down.
GAACTGCGCATCGATGTTGATGTTGCCGGCGGAGAACAGCTCGTTGATGCGCGAGAGCACGCCCGGCACGTTGCGATGGATGTGCAGCAGGCGGCGGCTGCGGGGATGTTCGGGCAGCGAGACTTCGGGGAAGTTGACCGCCGAGAGGGTGGAGCCGTTGTCGCTGTAGCGCACCAGTTTGGCGGCCACTTCGATGCCGATATTGTCCTGTGCCTCCAGCGTGCTGCCGCCGATATGCGGGGTGAGGATCACGTTGTCCATGCCGACCAGGGGCGACACGAAGGCATCGTCGTTGCCCTTGGGTTCGACCGGGAAGACGTCCACCGCGGCGCCGGCCAGATGCTCCGAGCGCAGCGAGGCGGCCAGCGCTTCGATATCCACCACGGTGCCGCGCGAGGCGTTGATCAGCAGCGAGCCCTTGCGCATGCGGGCCAGTTCGCGGGTGCCGATCATCAGCTGGGTGGCAGGAGTCTCCGGCACGTGCAGGGTCACCACGTCGGCGCGTTCCAGCAGGTCGTCCAGGCTGTTGGCGGCGCGGGCGTTGCCCAGCGAGAGCTTGGATTCGATGTCGTGGAAGATCACGCGCATGCCCAGGCTTTCGGCTAGCACGCCGACCTGGGTGCCGATATGGCCATAGCCGACGATGCCGAGCACCTTGTCGCGCGCCTCGAAGCTGCCCGCGGCGGATTTGGTCCAGCCGCCGCGATGGCATAGCGCGTTCTTCTGCGGGACGCCGCGCAACAGCATGATGGTTTCAGCGATAACCAATTCCGCCACGCTGCGCGTATTGGAGTAGGGCGCGTTGAACACCGGCACGCCGAGCCGGCGGGCGCTGCCGAGGTCCACCTGGTTGGTGCCGATGCAGAAGCAGCCCACCGCAATTAGCCGTTTAGCCTGCTGAAGCACCTCATCGGTCAGGTGCGTGCGCGAGCGGATGCCGACGATATGGGCCTCAGCGATGCGGGCCTTCAAATCGGCCTCCGGCAGGGCTTTTTCGTGGTATTCGATCTGGCTGTAGCCCGCGCGCTGGAAGCTTTCCACGGCGCTGCGGCTGACGCCTTCGAGCAGGAGTACCTTGATGTCTTGTTTCGGGAACGAGGTCTTCATGGGCCGTTGCGCAATGGAGAACGCCTGCACTATGCCACGGCTTGAAGCGCTTTTGCGGCGTCGCAACACTGGACGATGCAAAGCTGCGCTGGCAGGCTTGCAGCACACCCGGGGACAACCGCATGACTGATGCTCGACTGGCCGCGCTCGCCGCCCGGCTGCCCAATCTTCGCCTGCTGACCGATCCGGCCGATCTGGAGCACTACGGCCGCGACTGGACGCGCCGCTGGACCCCCGCGCCGCTGGCAATCGCGCTGCCTGGCGACGTGGCCGAGGTGCAGGCCGTGGTGCGCTGGGCCAATGAGCAACAGGTGGCGATCGTACCCTCGGGCGGCCGCACGGGTTTGTCGGGTGGCGCGGTGGCGGCGAACGGCGAGCTGGTGCTCAGCCTGGAGCGCATGAATCGCGTGCTCGGCTTCGATGAGGTGGATCGCACGCTCAGCGTGCAGGCCGGCATGACGCTGCATGCCGTGCACGAGGCTGCCAGGGAACAGGGGCTGCTCTACCCGGTGGACTTTGCCGCGCGCGGCTCCTGCTCCATCGGTGGCAATATCGCCACCAATGCCGGGGGCATCCGGGTGATCCGCTATGGCAACACGCGCGAGTGGATTGCCGGACTCACCGTGGTGGCTGGCAACGGCGAGCTGTTGCAGCTCAATCGCGGGCTGATCAAGAACTCCAGCGGCTACGACCTGCGGCAGTTGCTGATCGGTTCGGAGGGAACGTTGGGTGTCGTGGTCGAAGCGACCTTGCGGCTCACCGATCCGCCGCCGCCATCGCAGGTCATGTTGCTGGCGCTGCCCAATATGGAAGCGCTAATGGAGGTGTTCGCGCTGTTTCGCTCGCGGCTCACGCTCCAGGCGTTCGAGTTCTTCACCGATGCAGCACTGCGCCATGTGTTGGCGCACGGTGCGCAGCGGGCCATCGATGGCGAGCACCCGTATTACGTGGTGACCGAGTTCGACAACAGCGAAGCAGCACAGGACGCCGCGCTAGCTGCGTTCGAAGTCGGCGTGGATCACGGCTGGATCAGCGACGGCGTGATCGCGCAAAGTGATGCGCAGGCCGCCGCACTGTGGCGTTTGCGCGAAGGCATCACCGAGAGCCTGGCGCCGCATCGCCCGTACAAGAACGACATCTCGCTGCGGATCAGTGCGCTGCCGGCTTTCCTGCGCGAGATCCAGGCCTTGCTGGGCCGCGAGTATCCGCACTTCGACGTGGTCTGGTTTGGACACATCGGTGACGGCAACCTGCATATCAACGTGCTGCGTCCAGACGATCTGTCGGACAGCGATTTCATCGCCCAGTGCGAGCACGTCACCAAGTTGCTGGCCGAAACGCTGCAGCGGCACGGCGGCAGTATTTCGGCCGAGCACGGCATCGGCCTGGTCAAGCGCGCCTATCTGGGCAGCACCCGTAGCGAGGCGGAAATTGCGCTGATGCGCGGCGTGCGGCAGGTGTTCGACCCCAAGGGGCTGCTCAATCCGGGCAAGCTGTTCGTCTGATGGCGTCCAGCGGCGCCGGCTAAGCCGGACCTAAGTCGGGCCGGGGATGCTGTGCAGACCTCACTGCTGACGGGTTTCCCCATGCGTCCTTTGCCCACCCTGCTGTTTTGTGCCCTCGCGGCGGCCTTTGCCGGCCATGCCACGGCCGCCCCGGCACCGACTGATTTCCGCGTGCTCGCCCGCCTGCCGCTCGGTGGCGCCGGCGGCTGGGATTACCTCAGTTTCGATGCGCAGCGCCGTCATCTGTTCGTGACGCGCGGCGACCATGTCGATGTGGTGGACGTGGACCAGCACAAGCGTATCGGCACGATTCCCGGCACGAAGGGGGTACACGGCGTGGCGCTGGATCAGTCGGCGCATCGCGGCTATGCCAGCAACGGGCAGGCCGCCTCGGTCACGGTGTTTGACCTCGACACCTTCAATGTTGTGGCGACTATCAGCGGCACGGGCGAGAAGCCCGATGCCATTGCCTACGACCCGGCGTCGAAGCACTTGTTCACGTTCAACGGCAAGGGACATTCCTTCAGCGTGATTGACCCTGCCACCAATACCGTGACGGCCACGGTGGCCTTGCCCGGCAAGCCGGAATTCGCGCAAAGCGACGAGGCCGGATCGATCTACGTGAATATTGAAGACACGGCACAGCTGGTGAAGATCGACACGACCAGCAACACCGTGGCAGCGACGTGGTCGCTGGGCGGTTGCGAAGCGCCGACCGGCCTGGCGATCGACCGCAAGCTGCATCGCCTGTTTTCTGTTTGCGACAACAAGCAGATGGCCGTGACCAATGCCGAGAACGGCCAGGCCGTGGCGCGGGTGCCGATCGGCGAAGGCCCGGATGCGGTGGTCTTCGATGAGGCCACCTCGATGGTGTACAGCTCCAATGGCGAGAGCGGTGATATCACGGCCGTGCGCCAGAAGGACGCCGATCACTACAGCGTGGTCGCATCTATTCCGACTCAGCCCAGCGCCCGCACGCTCACGCTCGATCCCAAGCTGCATCGGCTCTACCTCTCGGCGGCCAAGTGGGCGTCGGCACCGAAGGAGGGCGCTCGCCCGGACATCGTGCCGGATAGCTTCACGGTGTTGACGGTCGGCGCGCCCTGAGGCTGTCTCCGGCGCACTGAGAGGTGCGCCGGCGGTCTGGGTGAAAGAGGCGATCAGGGGCGGCGTGATAGCCTTATAGGCCGTCCCCGTTCGCTTCAGGAGCATCGAGCATGTCGCAGGAACTTCGCACCCTGTATCCCGAGATCGAGCCGTATGACACCGGCATGCTCAAGGTGTCGGACCTGCACACGCTGTACTACGAACAGAGCGGCAATCCCAACGGCAAGCCGGTAGTGTTCCTGCACGGCGGCCCGGGTGGCGGCACCAATCCGAAGTGCCGGCGCTTCTTCGATCCGGCGGTGTATCGCATCGTGCTGTTCGATCAGCGCGGCTGCGGCAAGTCCACGCCGCACGCGGAATTGCACGAAAACACCACCTGGAACCTGGTCAACGACATCGAGCGCATCCGCGGGCATCTGGGCATCGATCGCTGGCAGGTGTTCGGCGGCTCCTGGGGTTCGACGCTGGCGCTCGCCTATGCGCAGACCCATCCGGAGCGCGTGACTGAGCTGGTGCTCCGCGGCATCTTCATGCTGCGTCGCTGGGAACTGGAGTGGTTCTACCAGAAGGGTTGCGACGCGCTGTATCCCGATGCCTGGGAAACCTATCTGAAGGCGATCCCCGAGGTGGAGCACGGCGACCTGATGAGCGCCTACTACCGTCGCCTGACCAGCAGCGACCCGATCGAACGCGTGGAAGCGGCGCGTGCATGGTCGGTGTGGGAGGGCGCCACCAGTTACCTGTGGCAGGACGAAAGCCATATCCAGTCCAGCGGCGAAGACGAATTCGCCTTGGCCTTTGCCCGCATCGAATGCCACTACTTCGTGCACGGCGGCTTCTTCGAACATGATGACCAGCTGCTGCGCAACGTCGAGCGCATCCGCAAGATTCCTGCCGTGATCGTGCAGGGTCGCTACGACGTGGTGTGCCCGATGCGCAGCGCCTGGGATCTGCATCGTGCGTGGCCGGAAGCGGATCTGCGCATCGTGCAGGATGCCGGTCACTCTGCATTCGAGCCGGGCAATATCTCGGAGCTGATCAACGCGACGGATCGTTTCCGCGGCTGATTGAGCCCCACTGACGTACGCGAACCCCGGTAGCCATCTGCCGGGGTTTTCTTATGTCTGCGACATGGCCAGCCGGGGAAACACGTGCAGGCTGACGTGCGCACGCTTGGCCTGGCGCTTGGCGCGCGCGGCGAGCATGGCGATCGATTGCGCGCGTTGCGGCAGCGGTGGCGCCAGCTCCACTGCTCCCATCACCACCGTCGTAAACGGGAAGAATTGCGGCTCGCCGCGACGATCCTTGCCTTGCAGTCCGCCGTGGAAGATGTCCAGCGCATCGAACAGTTGCGGCGAGCGCGCATTGAACGCATCAATCACCCGCTGGCAGCGCGCCTCCCAGTCGCCGCTCTGGAACAGCACCACGAAATCGTCGCCGCCGATATGGCCGATGAAATCCAGCGCCGGGTCCACGTGCTCGCTCAGCAGCCCTGACAGCAGGCGGATCATCTCGTCGCCGCGCGAATAGCCGTAGTGATCGTTGAACGGTTTGAAGTCGGTGAGATCGACGTGCACCACGGTGAAACACTCGCCGCCATCGATCAGCCGTTCCAGATGTTCGGTGGTGGGAATATTGCCGGGCAGGAAGGTCAGCGGGTTCGCGTGCCGCGCTGCTTCGATACGCAGCTCGCTCACGCGACGCACCAGGGCCTCGCCCGTACCCAGGCCCAGATAGACGCCCTTGCGCGTCACGATGAAACCGTCGGCGAGATAGCGTTGATCTTCGCCGCGCAGCACGTCGGCCAGGCTTTCGAGGCTGCGGTTTTCATCGCATACCAGCGGCGCGCTGTTCATCAGCGCCGTGCATGACTTGCGCGCCAGCAGTTCGCGGGCAAAAGGCTGCGCCATGCGCTCGTTGACCAGGCGGCGATTGATCAGGCCGATCGGATGCCCGTCCTTGACCACCGCCACCGCGTGCAGCTCGGGATGATCGACGAACAGCGCCATCACCTCGTCGTTGGTCTGACGCGGCTGCACGGCGGGCGCCTCGATCAACAGGTGGCTCACTTGCGTGGGACGCTGCGTGACCGGGCCGCGCGGGCGCGGCAGCACTGACACTGCCGCCGTACGCAACACTTGCCGAGATTCGGCGCTGGCTTCGCGGACAATGTGTTCGGCAGGACGGCCAATCAGGAAGCCTTGCGCATAGGGGATACCCAGGTCGCGCAAGACGCGCAGGTCCGCCGGGTCTTCCACGCCTTCGCCGACCAGGTCGGTGCCCAGCGATTCGGCGACCTGGCAAAGCGAGCGCACGATGGCCAGGCGTCCCGCGCTGCGCGACACGCCGTTGATGAGGTATCGGTCGATCTTCACCACGTCGGGGTGGATCTCGTTCCACATCTCGAAGTTGGAATGGCCATTGCCGAAATCGTCCAGCGCGACGCGGATGCCATGCGCGCGCAGATAGCCCAGGGCATGGGCGAGGCGGGCGGGGCTTTCCACTACATCGCGCTCGGTCACTTCGATGGTGACGCGGGCGGGGTCGAGGCCGCAGGCCGACAGTGCCAGCAGCACGTCGTCCGGGCGCAAGGTGTCGTGCAGGATGGCGTGCGCGCTCAGGTTCACCAGCAGGCGGCCCGCTGCCGCCTGCGCTTCGAACGCATTGCATAGCGTGCGTGCGGCATGCAATTCCAGCTCCGCCAGTCGGCCCTCCATGCGGGCCAGATCCAGCAGATCGAGGATCGACAGCTCGCCCGGCATGAAGGCACAGCGGCTCAGGCCCTCGTGCGCCACCACTTCGAGCGTRTCCACGCGCACCACCGGCTGAAAGACCGGCTGCAGGCTTCCTGCGGCGAGCGCGCGCTCAAGCACGGCTTGTGGCGTGTAGTGGGGGAGGGGTCTGGCTGGCATGCCCTGTTCGATGTCAGGCCGCGGCCCGCGTTGGATGCACCTTGGCAGATGAGAGCCCCGCTTCATGCGGCGACCCATGGTGGCCTTCCGTTTGGGGAAGGCGGAAAAACGCGACTTGCCGCATCAGCGTGTCGGCATCGGTGGCCAGCGCGCGGCCGGTGTACTTGATGTCTTCCACCAGTTCGGCGTTGGCCTGGGTCATGCCGTCCATCGCCATCACCGCGCGATTGACCTGGCCGATGCCGCTGACCTGCGACAGCGTTGCACCGGAAATCTGCGAGACGCGCGTGGAGACATTGGCGATGCTGAGCACGATGCCGTCGAGCGCCTCGCCCGAGCGCGTCACGCGTTCGCGTGCGGTGACGACGGCRTCGCCGCTGCGTTCCACCAGGCGACGGATGTCCTTGCCGGCATCCACGCAACGGCGCGCGAGCTGGCGCACTTCGGTGGCCACCACGGCGAATCCGCGGCCGCGTTCGCCTGCCTGCGCCGCTTCGATGGCTGCGTTGAGCGAGAGCAGGTTGGTCTGGAACGCAATGCTGTCGACCAGGTCGACGATCTCCGCGATATCGCGGCTGGCCTTTTCGATGGCGAGCATCGAATCGATGGCTTCGTCTGCCACCTGGCGGCCATGCTCGGCGTGCTCCAGTGCATCGCGTGCCGCCGCAGCCGCGCCGTCAGCGTGGCCCGCGCCCAGCGTCGCGGTGTCCGCCATATGGGTCATCGAGGTGCTTGTCTGCTCCAGGCTGGCCGCTTGCGCCTGCGTGCGCGAGCTCAGCGCTTCGTTGTCCAAGGCAAGCCGACGCGCGCGTTCGCCCACCGATTCGGCACCGACGCGTACTTCGGTCAGCACCTGGGTGAGCTGGGTATCCATGGAGGCGAGCGCGCCCAGCAGTTTGCCCAGCTCGTCGTTGGAGCCGACGTCGATTGCCTCGCCCAGCGTGCCGGCGGCGATGCGTTCGGCCACCTGCGTGGCGCGTTTGAGGCGTTGCATGAGTGAGCGCATCAGCGCGCCATCCATCAGGATGGTGACGGCGAGCGCCACGCCCAGCAGCACCAGCAAGAGCACCATACCGTCGCGGTCCGCCGCGCGCTGCATGGCCACCTGCTGGTTGCCCTTGGCCAGCGCGGACTGGAACAGGTTGGCGAAGTCGCTCTGCAGCGGCTCATAGGCCGGCTGCACTTCGGTGGTGAGCTTGAGGCCGCCGATATCGAACTGACCGGCATCGAGCAGGGCGAGGGTCTCGTCGATGATGCGGTCGGCTTCGGCGCGATGGGCGGTGGTGAGCTTGAGCGTCTGCGCCTGTTCCTGCGCCAGTTCGCTGCCCAGCAGCGTCTTCCAGTGGCGCTCGGCATCGATGCGATCGGCGTGGATGCGCGTGTGTGCGTCTTCCACCGCCGAGGGCAACTGGGACATCACGGCATGGACCAGCACCTGCAGTGTGCTGTTGTAGTCGTTCTGCACGCGGCCCACGTCGGCGACCGGGCTGAGCGAACCGTCGACCAGACCCTGGATGCGCGTATCCGCGCGATGCAACTGCACCATGCCGGCCACGCAGGTGATCGCCAGCAGCGACACGATGGCCAGCAGGCGCAACAGCAGACGCTGGCGCAGCGTCAATCCGGTGGTCGGCTTGGAGAACTTGAACATGGGGAAGTCCGGGGTGAGGGAACTGCAAGAGCTGTCGGCTCACCGCGCGGTAACTTTAGCCAAAAATGCAGGAAAAGCGCTTTATCTTCAACTTGTTATGACTGCCTCGCGGGGTCGAGGCGACGCGGAAATCATGGCACGGGAAGATGTCGTCTCCGTGACTTATGTGCTGCACTTCTCATGCTTGAGTCAAAGAAAAACCCCGCCGATGAGGGCGGGGTTTTGGCGGAACGTGAGATGCCGATGCTCAGCTGGCGGGCAATTGCTTGGTGCCGAAGATCTTGTCGCCCGCATCGCCGAGCCCGGGCAGGATGTAGCCGTGCTCGTTGAGCCGCTCGTCGATGGACGCGGTGTAGATCTCCACATCCGGATGCGCCGCTTCGATGCGCTTGAGGCCTTCGGGCGCGGCGACCAGGAACAGTCCCTTGATGCGCTTGCAACCGGCGGCCTTGAGCATGTCCACCGTGGCAACCAGGGTGCCGGCGGTGGCCAGCATGGGATCGACGATCAGCGCGATGCGCTCGTCCATGCGGCCGGTGAGCTTCTCGTAATAGGTGATGGGCTCGAGCGTCTCCTCGTTGCGCTGCAGGCCGACCACGCTCACCTTGGCTGCGGGAATCATGTCGAGCACGCCGGGCAGCATGCCCAGGCCCGCACGCAGGATCGGCACGATGGTGACCTTCTTGCCCTTGATCTGATGCACGGTGAGCGGACCGGCCCAGCCTTCGATGCGCTGCTCGACGGTTTCCAGATCCTTGGTGGCTTCGTAGGTCAACAGCGAAGCCACTTCCGAGGCCAGCTCGCGAAATTCCTTGGTGCTGATGCCGGCGCGGCGCATCAGGCCGAGCTTGTGCTGGATCAGGGGGTGATGGACTTCGACGATTTTCATGGGCAAACCTGGCGGCAGAGTCGGTGAATTGTCACTCACGCGGCGTGATGAGGGCGAGCGGTTTGTCCAGCCGAAGCTCGCGATCGATACCCGCCTTCGCGACCAGTTCCGCATCGTGGCTGACCAGGATCAGCGAGCCGCGATAGGTCGCCAATGCCTCCTCGAGCAGCTGGCGGCTGTCCAGATCCAGATGGCTGTCCGGCTCGTCGAGCAGCAAAAGGTCATAGGGTTCACGCGCGCTGTCGAGTGCCAGCAGGGCGAGCTTCACGCGCTCGCCCCCGCTCAGCGCACCGGCGGCCACGTCGGCACGCTCGCCACGCAGGCCGATGCCTGCGAGATATTCGCGATAGCGCGTCGGTGCATGGCCGGGCGATAGCTCGCGCAGGTTCTCCAGAGCGCTGTGTTGGTCATCCAGCAAGCTGTAGTGCTGGTCGATCAGCAGCAAGCGTTCACCACGCCGGAGTTGTCCGCCGCGTGGGGGTAAACGCCCGGCGATGGCGGCGAGCAGGCTGGATTTGCCGCTGCCGTTGTCGCCGTGCAGGTAAAGGCGTTCGCCCGGTGCGAGATGCAGATTGATCGGCTGGTCATGTCCGTAGGGCGGTATGAAGTCGTGCAATTGGAACGATGCACGCGTCGCCGCATGCTCACCCAGGTCGAAACGCTGGGCGCGATGCACGTCCACGCGAGCACGGGCCTCGGAGAGTTGTTCGTGTTGCCTGGCTTGTTGCAAACGCTGCGCGGTGAGCAGGCGGGCACCGGTGTCTTCCGAGCGCTGCTTGCGCCGATCCAGCAGGATGGTGGGCATGTTCGCGTTTGCACGTTCGCGCTGGGCTTTCTGTTGTTGCCTGGCGAGACGTTGCCGCTCTTCGTGCTGTTTGCGCTCGAGCATCTTCTGCTCGCGTCGCGCCTGATCCAGTTGCCGCCCGGCCGCCTGTTGGTCGGCATCGCGTCGCGCGGCATAGGCGGCGTAGTCGCCGCCATAGCGACGCAAGCCTTGCGGTGAGAGTTCGTCGATGCTTTCCACGTCGGCCAGTAGTGCGCGGTCGTGGCTGATCAGCAGATAGCCGCCCGCGTGTGCCGTCAGCTTTTCGCGCAACCAATGCCGGCCGCGACGATCCAGGTGATTGCCGGGCTCATCGAGTATCAGGAAATGCTGGTCGTGTTCGAACAACTGCGTGAGCTGCAGGCGCACGCGTTCGCCGCCGCTGAGGCTCTCCCATGGCCGTGCCAGATCGCTCGGTAGCGCGGCCTGTTCCAGCCATCGACTAGCCCGTTCGTACACGGTCCAGTCGTCGGCAAGCGCCTGGAAATCCGCAGGATCAACGCTGCCTGCCTCGATCCGGCGCAGCGCATCGAGTTTGTGCTCCACGCCCAATGCCGCAGCGATGCTGCCGCCGAACGCCGACCAGCGTTGCGGTAGATAGGCGAGCTCGACGGTGCGCGCGACCTGGCCGTGGGTGGGTTCGATCCGGCCAGCAAGGATCTGACCGAGCAGAGACTTGCCGCTGCCATTGCGTCCGACCAGTGCATGGCGGCCAACGGAAAAGGACGTCTCGAGTTTTTCGAAAACGGGATCGCGACCCGGCAAGGCAAAGCCGAGCTGGTGGATAAATATGGCTATGGCTGTCATAGACCCTCCGATAGGGGAGTGGCATACGACAAGGGGTCGGGCGCTTAAGCGCGCTGTGGGATGTCGACCGCCCTGTCACTCGTGGCCARACGCAACGCACCCAAATTGGGAGCAATCGGTTGGCAGGCGAGCGGCTTAGAGGCGCATGTCGGCGGTGAATCCCTGGAATGCTTGAGAGTGCGCAGGATAGCAGCAGAACCTCAAGCGGCAATAAAAAGGGCGCCGATAAAACCGGCGCCCTGGTGGCTTGCTCAAAAGTGCGATCAATGGCCCGCGTTGGGCGTACCGCTCAGGCAGGCGCTCATGAACTGCTTGCGCTCGTCGCCCTTGAGCGTCTTGGCATGCGGATCGGCATTGCAGGCCTTCATTTTTTCCTGCTGGGTCATCTTGGCCGGTGCGGCGCTTTCGCCCTTCAGGCAGCTGCTCATGAAGGTCTTGCGTTCGTCGCCGGTCTTGCCCGTGGCCTGCTTGTTGCAGTCGGTCATGCGCTGCTGCTGCGAGTTCTTGGCGGGCGCGCTGCTGCTTGCCGCCTGCGGCGCGGCAAAGGCGGTGGAGGCAGCGAAGGCCAGCGCAACGCTGGCAACCATCAGACTCAAACGCGAAGACATGCGGGTACCCTCCTGGATGACATGACCGGCGAACGCCGGCGTCGCAAGTCTATGCCTGCCGACAGGTCGCGTGGGAGGGCACGCGCGGTCGCCGAGGCGTCCCGTTCAGCAAGCCGGAGGGGGACAGGAGAATCGGACTTTTCTTAGCCTGGCGGGGCGCCAAAGGAAAGGCCACGCCCGTCGCCGGGCGTGGCCTCCCTGGGATTTGAAGCTATCGATCAGTGACCGTGGTCGTGCCCTTGGTTATCGTCGTCGTGATGGCCATGCCCGTGGTCGTCGTCATCGTGATGACCATGGCCTTGTTCGCCGAACAATCCCGGCACGAACAGATCGACCACGAAACCATCGTGATCGGACACGCCAATCGCCTTGCGCACGTCGGTGGCGGTGGCAGCATCGGCCTCGGTCTGCACCGGCGCATCGAGATCGGCGCGACCGTACTGCATCTTCAGGAAGCGCAGTCGGGCGACATCGTTCATCAGCGCATGATCGAGCACTTGCACGGTGGGCACCTCGCGGCCCGAGTTGCCGGAGCCTGCCGCGGTATAGCCCTGGATCGGGCCAAATGCCTCGGTGTAGAGGAACGAGTAGCGATCGTTCTGCGGCACCGATTCGACCGCATTCCACAGGGCAGGGCGCACGATGTTCTTGCCCAGCTTCAGCTGGTTTTCGCTGTCCTTGTACTTGCCCGACGCCAGTCCCACCACGTCCACCCAGCCATCGCTGAACTGGTAGGCGTTGAAGTCGCCCACCACCATCAACGGCAGCCACGGATTGGTGCCCTGCAGGCTTTGCACCTGGCGTGCCAGCGAACTGGCTTGCAGGAAGCGCTTCTGACGGTCGCGCACGGCGCTGTCGTCGTTGTCGTCGACGTTGGTGCGAGCCTTCATGTGCACCGAGATCACCTGGAAGCGAACGCCGCGCGCTTCGGCGGTGAGCAACAGCGGCGGATGGTCGTGCACGAACGCGGTCTGGCCGTTGTCGTTCCAGGTTTCGTCAGCGGCCAGTTGCTGCACGGAGACCACGCGAACGCGATCGCTGCGCACCAGGAAGCCCACGTTGATGCCGCTGGGATCGTGTCCGGGCACCAGATAGGCCTGGTACTTGGCGCGATAGTCGTCACCCAGCTGCGTGGCCAAACCTTGCAGCAGCGGCAGGCTCTTCACTTCCTCCACCGACAGCACGTCGGGCAACTGCAGCACGCTGCCGATATAGGCGGACAGGCGCTGCGTCTTCAAGGCCACTTCATCGGCCGTCGGCTCCTTGCTGTCGCCGCTGCAGGTAAAGACGGTGTTGAAGTTGGTGTCGCAGAAGCGCTCGGTGTTGAACGCACCGATGCGCAGTGCGTACGG